>JAITAY010000370.1 GCA_031283915.1 Tannerella sp. | reverse complement strand
CCTTTCTCTCACATTTTTCATCCAAATTTCCCCTCTGTTTTTTCTCTTCTGTTCGGGGGGGGGGGGGGGCCCACCGGACGTTATCCTGGTGCCGGCATTGCTGTTGATCAGCATCTGTTCCTACATCTTTTTTTACGCCTCCCTTACGTATAGCGAACCGCTTTTCATGCTGATACAGGGACTGTTTATCTATTTTTTTTCCAAATACTTTCTGGGAGAAGAGAATACGGCTTACTCGCTGAAAAAAGACTGGCGAAAATACCTTATACTGGCCGGTTTGGCGCTGGGAATGAGCTTGGCTCGCAGCATCGGCTACGGTGTACTGGGCGCCGTTGTCCTCTTTTTTGCCATTCAACGGCGCTGGAAAGATCTGCTCTACATGATGGCCGTCTCCGCGCTGGTATTTGTATCGTTCAGGGTGTTCCGATCCCTTGTCTGGCCGGGAAGCGGAGATGCGTATGCCCTCACTTCGCTGCTGGCCAAAGATGCATACAACCCGGCTCTGGGAACGGAAGATTTCCCCGGAATGGTTCGCCGGTTTATTGAAAATTCGCATATCTATCTTTCTTCTTGGTTGCTACAGTTTTTGGGACTGCTCGGGGAACGTCCAAGTAATTACATGCAGACAAGTCCTGTACGCACCATCCTGATATATCTTCTGTACGCACTCTGTACAGTTGTTCTTTTCAAGCGGAATAAAACACTGTTGTTTACGGGTCTGTATGCCGGCGTCATGACTTTTGCCACATTCGTGGTGCTTCAGTCCATGTGGGCGCAAGACCGCCTGATCATGATCTATTATCCGTTCATCCTGCTCTTTTTTCTGGGCGGCATCTGTTATCTGTTTCAAATCAGGAAACTGCGGATAGGCTTCTTTCTTTATCCGGTAATATTGGTTTTTGTCTGTTTCGGGACATTGTCCATCACTAAAAACAGAATTCAACGGAATCTTCCCGTACTGCAACAAAATTTGATGGGGGATCCGTTATACGGATGGACTCCTGACTGGCAAAATTTTGTCAAGGGAAGCCAGTGGGCAGTCCAAAATCTGGAAAAGGATGCGGTAATTCTCAGCCGTAAACCCAGTATTTCCAAAGTGTATACCGGACGGAATTTTGCGGCTTCATTTCAGGCGCTGACTGTCCCGAAGGAGGCATTGGAAGGGCTTTCATACGAAGGGAGAACCCTTATGGTTGTCATTATCGGCCCGCAAGCCTCTCCCGGAGAAACCCTGCGATACATTGTAAGCAGTAATTTCTCCAATTTCACAATTGACGGAACGCAAACGAAAGGCGTTTTTATTTATGCGGTTCCGAATGAAGAACTGGATAAGACCGTTCAGTCGCTGGAAAGCGGGCAGATAAAATACACACTGGATTACAATGATTTTCTGATGCAGTGTAAAGCTATCGACAACATGCGTATTTATGATCCGGACATGATGTGCCGGTTTTTGATAGATAGCAAGATTGATTACATTCTGCTTCCCCAGCTCCGAATGGATCCGCTGAAAAAGAACGGAATGTATATCAACAATATACACCGTTTTATCTGGTTTATTTCCTACAAAGATCCCGGTCATTTCCGGCTGATTCACACGATTGGCAATCCGGATGATGAACCTTGCGAAATTGTAAAATTTATACGGTAAAGTATGTTCAGGATTGGTTGTCATTTATCTGTATCCAAAGGCTTTTTAGCCATGGGCAAGGATGCCGTTCGCATCGGAGCGAACACATTCCAGTTTTTCACCCGCAATCCACGTGGCGGCAGCGCCAAAGCCATTGATGAAAAAGACGTGGCTGCGTTCCTGGCGCTGGCCGAAGCGCATGACATCCGCTCCCTGGTTGCCCATGCACCCTATACGCTGAATGCCTGTGCGGCCGATGCCGGTATCCGGCAATTCGCGGCCGATACCATGGCCGACGACCTGCGACGCATGGAATACCTCCCCGGCAATTTCTACAATTTTCATCCCGGAAGCCATGTACAGCAAGGCGTGGAAACGGGGATACGCCTGATTGCGGAAATGCTCAACAGAATCCTCCGACCGGAACAGAAAACCATCGTCCTGCTGGAGACCATGGCCGGCAAAGGAAGCGAAATCGGCCGTAGCTTCGAAGAACTGAGGACGATGATCGACAGGATTGAATTGAATCATTTACTGGGTGTTTGCCTCGATACCTGCCATGTTTCCGACGCCGGATACGACATTATTCATCATCTGGACGAAGTGCTGGCGGAATTTGACCGTGTCATCGGACTGGAGCGGTTACGGGCTATTCACCTTAACGACAGCCTGAATGTACCGAACAGCCATAAAGACCGCCATGCCAGAATCGGCGAAGGGAAACTGGGTCTCGACGCGCTTGTCCGTGTGATCAACCATCCTGTTTTAAGGGATTTGCCTTTTAATCTGGAAACGCCGAACGAACTCGACGGCTACGCGGCCGAAATCAAATTGCTGAAAAGCCGTTACCAATATACTTAGTGATTATACCGCGAGGGCAAGAAGGCGCGTGGGCGGATGCCCTTTTCTATGCTGACGGGCAATGCACAAGACTGTACCTCGCGCAGTAGAACCACTAATCTGACCGATTGAGCGCCAGCAATTCATCCAGGATGGTGCGATGATTGCTCAGACGGGGCACTTTGTGTTGACCGCCCAGTTTGCCTTTCATTTTCAGCCACTGGTGAAACACGTCCCTTCGTGCCGGAATGACTTCCAGGGGTTGCAGGGAGATTTCCCGGTAACGTTTGGCCTCGTAATCCGAGTTTAACGTCTGGAGAGCGCTGTCCAGCGCGGCCGCAAATGCCTCTATGGAGGCCGGGGGCTTCTCAAACTCAATCAGCCATTGATGCCGGCCTTTCGCTTTGTCGAGCAGAAACAGCGGCGCCGCCGTATAGCTGTTCACTTCCGCACCCGTTTGCCGGCAAGCCATTTGGATACCTTTTTCCGCATTGTCCACCATCAGTTCTTCGCCGAAGGCATTGATATAATGCTGTGTCCTGCCTGAAATCACAAACTTGTGCGGAAAAAGCGACGTGAACCGCACCGTATCCCCGATCCGGTAGCGCCACAGTCCCCCGGCCGTCGAAATGACCATGGCATAGTTTACTCCCGTCTTTACTTCCTCCAGCGGAAAGGCAACCGGCGATTCAGCCCCCGATTCGGCCATGGGAATAAATTCGTAGAAGATGCCATAGTCCAGCATCAGCAGCAGACTCGCGTCCGCAGGGTCGTCCTGAATACCGAAAAAGCCTTCCGAGGCATTGTAAGTTTCCATGTAATGCATTTTGCCGGACGGAATCAATGACTCGTACTGCGTCCGGTAGGGTTCAAAACTGATGCCCCCGTGAAAGAAGACTTCCAGGTTCGGCCAAACATCCGTCAACGTTTCGCGGCCGGCTTTCTTCAGCACCGCCTTGATCAGCACCAGCATCCACGACGGAATCCCGGAAAGATTCCCCACATCCCTGTTCCATGTATGTTCTACGATTGCCCTGATTTTCGACTCCCATTCGTCCATCAGGATAATCCGCTTTTGGGGAATACGCACCAGATTCACCCACGAAGGGATGTGCTGGATCAGCAACGCCGACAGATCGCCGCAATGCGCCTTCCGGTTCAGCGGGGAAAGACTGTGACTTCCGCCCAGTATCAATCCCTTTTTGGAAAAGAAACGGCTCTCCGGATAATTCCGCAGGTAAAGTCCTACCGTGTCGTAACCGCCCTGATAATGCGCCCTTCGCATGATCTCCGGCGTCACGGGAATGAATTTACTCTTGTCGTTCGTCGTGCCGCTGCTCCGGGCATACCATTTCACCACGGACGGCCACAGGATATCCTCCTCTCCGTTAATCATCCGCCGAATCGGCGATTTCAGCGTTTCATACGTTTGCAGCGGTACCCGCCGGGCATACGTCGCATAGTCGTGAATGCTCCCGTAACCGTATTTTTTACCCCATACCGTTTTTTCCGCCCGTTTCAGTATCTCTTTCAGTTGTATATGCTGGATGTCGGCAGCGCATGAGCCGTAGGATTCCACCGTCCGTTGCCTGCAACGGTAAAAAAAAGACGCGCTTCGTGTGATTATGTTCATGCTTCGTGGAGTAAGCGTTTATTCCGTCCAATGCCCGGCCTGCCCCGTCAAACCCGCGGCCGGCTGTCGTTCGTCGTCGATCAGCCGGGTCGGCCATAAACCTGCGGCTCCAGCCCGTTGACCGGTCGGAGTCGAATGGCCTGCTCTCGTCAACAGGCTCGGGGAGACGAACAAAATTTTGCTATAACACGGAACCATCATCCTTACATTCAAATTAAAAACACCATAAGAAAATCTGCCCGATAACGAACCGCGAATCGGACAGGGGCAAAGATATTACTTTTTTCCGGAAAAAATCACTTTTTTAGTGGTTGGTGGTTAGTGATTAGTGGTTAGTGATCGCTCTTGTGACTGCACTCCGGAAGGTCTGTACAGCCGCCACTAACTGCTAATCACGAAATCTTGCCGTTTTTCTTTACCTTTGTGCCCCGGCAACCGGACAAGGGGAATACGGTGTTCTTCTTTTTTGCCTGATTGCCTTTTTTTTGTTTCGTCGTACCCCGCGGTATGAATGACAAGGATTAATAAAGATTTTATGATACAGGCAGCTATTTTTATTTTACTTGGATTATTGTCCGTTTCAACAATAATCAATATCCTGTTATTGTCGAAAAAAACGAATAACAGTGAAGCGATAAAGCCCTTTCTTACCAACATGGAAGGGCATTTGTCAAGGATGGATTCGCTTATTCGCGAAGAGTTCGGAAGAAACAGGGAAGAAAGCCGGAACAGTTTTAAAGGAAACCGGGAAGAACTCGGCAATTCGTTTAAGCTGTTGAGCAACAACCTGACAAAGACCGTTTCCGACCTTTCCAACGCACAGAAAAATCAATTTGATGTTTTTTCGCAGCAGCTAAACAACCTGGTGAAAACGTTTGATGAAAAAATCGAAAACCTGATTTCGCAGTTGGAAAATGCCGCTAAAGACAACCGGAGCGAATTGAATACGTCCTTCAAACTGTTGGGAGAAACGTTGACAAAGACCGTTTCCGACCTCTCCGGCGCACAGAGAAACCAGTTTGAATCCTACTCAAACAGACTGGCGGAACTGGCAAAATCGTTTGACGAAAAGACCAAAAACCTGCAGGAACAACTCGACAAGTCGGCCAAAGAAAACCGTACCGAACAGAGCCTCGCACTCAAGTCTTTTGAAGATAAATTTACTCGGAATGTCAAAGACTTCAATGAACTGCAAAAACAAAAGTTTGATGATCTGGTGAATCGGCAGGAAGCGGTCAGGAAAGAAACGGAAACCAAATTAAAAGAGATCCGGGAAACGGTGGAGGGAAAACTGACCCGTCTCCAGGAAGACAACAACCGAAAACTGGAAGAGATGCGCAAAACCGTAAACGAAAAACTGCAGGAAAGCGTAGAAAAACGTTTCAACGAATCATTCAAACTGATCAACGAGCGTCTCGAGGCCGTGCACAAAGGACTTGGCGAGATGCAAACGCTTGCCACCGGCGTAGGCGACCTTAAAAAGGTGCTGACCAACGTAAAAACGCGCGGAACATTCGGCGAGGTGCAGCTCGGCGCTATTCTGGGACAGGCGCTCTCGCCCGAACAGTATATCAAAAACGACCATCCCGCCGACGACCGTAAGGTGGTGGAATATTCCATCAAGCTGCCGGGCAAAAACAATGACGGCGAGCCGCTTTTGCTGCCGATAGATTCCAAATTCCCCATCGAAGACTACCAGCGACTGATCGATGCGTATGAAAACAAAACGGAAACGGTCGATTATTGGGGAAAGCAGTTCGAAAATTCGGTGAAGAACTGCGCTAAAGATATTTGTGAGAAATACATCCGGCCTCCGAAAACCACCGATTTTGCCATCCTCTTTGTTCCGACCGAAGGTTTGTATGCCGAAATCCTGCGCCGTCCCGGATTCTTTGAAACGTTACAGCAAACTTTCCGCGTGACGGTGGTCGGACCAACCAATCTGATGGCCTTCCTGGGCAGTCTCCAAATGGGTTTCCGCACACTGGCTATCGAAAAACGTTCCAGCGAAGTATGGGAAATCCTGGGAGCGGTGAAAGCCGAATTTGGGAACTTCGGCGCTGTCTTGGGCAAAACGCAAAAGAAATTACAGGAAGCCGCCAATGCCATCGAAAAAGCCGGCACCCGTTCGAGGGCGATAGAGCGCAAACTGAGAACGGTACAGGAACTTCCCAAGGAGCAAACCATGGCCCTGCTTGGCGAAGCGATTGAATTTGAACAGGTAGACGACGAAGAGAGCATGGAAACCTGATGTTTTTGCACTGCAAAGATTGAGATATACTGCACGCAGTATTATTTTAGGAAGAAAGAGGTAGATAGTAGTTAGTAGCTAGTAGTTATACTGCACGCGATATAGTTTTGTGCATTGCCCGTCAGTTAAAACTCAATGTCATCAAGTTAAGCGCTAAAAGGC
>JAITAY010000367.1 GCA_031283915.1 Tannerella sp. | reverse complement strand
TAAGGGCTGACTAGTTAGATCGTATTTGTAGCGATAATTGGGGAGTTTTATTATTGTTATTGTTGCTTTTCAGTCGGACAATCATCTAATCGGAAAAATGCACATAGTAAGTAGGTATTGAGGGAAATAATTGCCGGTTCAGACACCCTATCAGACGTACTTTCAGAAAAACATGCTGTTTCTCCAAAATAATACGTAATCACCTGAAAGCTTCTAATCCGGCTTTCTTTTACTTTAGCTTTAGGTATGTATAATCAGATCAGCATACTTTTTAAATCACCACCAAATCCCAATAACGGCTCATATGGTAATAATTAGCCTTATTTGTTGTCTCACCAAGATTCGAACTTGGACAAACAGAACCAAAACCTGTTGTGCTGCCGTTACACCATGAGACATCCACAAACCAATCAAATCTTCTATAACGGTGCAAAGGTGCGGATTTTATTTCACATTTGCAACTCTTTTCAGTTCAAAGGTCATTTGGCTATCAGCAGAAAATAGTTTTTTTTGCCGCGCTGGAACAACAAATATTTGTTGTTCAACAAACTTTCACTGTGAATCAGTTGATCCGGCTCAGTCAGTTTTTCCTTGTTCAGACTGACGCCGCCGCTTTGTATCAGTTTGCGCATCTCGCCTTTGGAAGAAAAAACAGCTGCTTTTTCCGTACAAAGGTCGATCGCCCTGATGCCCCCGGCCAGTTCATCGCGTGAAATCCCGAACTGCGGAACGCCTTCAAACACGGCCAACAAGGTATCTTCATCCAGTCTTTTCAGCATTTCGGAAGTCGAGTTTCCAAACAAAATCCCGGATGCTTCCACCGCCGCATCATAATCCGCCTGCGAATGCACCATGACGGTCACTTCCCTGCTCAGGCGTTTCTGCAGCGGCCGCAAGTGCGGCGCAGCAGCTTGCTCCTCTTCCAGCGCAACGATTTCTTCCCGACTCAATGCGGTGAAAATCCGGATATACCTGGCGGCCTCTTCATCGCTCACGTTCAACCAGAACTGACAGAATTTGTATGGCGATGTATAGCGACGGTCCAGCCAGACGTTGCCGGATTCCGTTTTGCCGAATTTCCCGCCGTCGGCCTTGGTGATCAGCGGGCAGGTCAATGCATACGCCTCGCCGCCTGTTTTGCGGCGAATCAGCTCCGTTCCCGTCGTGATGTTCCCCCACTGGTCGGAACCGCCCATTTGCAGGCGGCAACTTTCGTGTTCATACAAATACAGAAAATCATATCCTTGCAGCAGTTGATAGGAAAATTCCGTGAAGGACAGGCCTGTTTTGGACTCGGAACCCAGTCGCTTTTTAACGGAATCTTTAGCCATCATGTAATTGACCGTAATCATTTTGCCTATGTCGCGGATGAAGTTCAGGAACGTATAGTCTTTCATCCAGTCGTAATTATTGACTAATTTGGCTGCGTTGGGCAATTTCGACTCGAAATCGAGGAAGCGTGCCAGTTGTTTTCCGATACAGTGCTGATTGTGCCTCAAAGCAGATTCGTCCAGCAGGTTACGTTCGGCTGATTTCATGGACGGGTCGCCAATCATACCCGTAGCGCCGCCAATCAAGGCTACCGGCCGGTGACCGGCGCGCTGGAAATGTCTTAGCATCATCACGCTCACCAAATGACCGATATGCAGTGAATCGGCCGTCGGATCTATGCCCACATACGCAGACGTCATTTCCTTTGCCAACTGTTCTTCCGTTCCGGGCATCATGTCATGAATCATGCCCCGCCATCTTAATTCTTCAACAAAATTCATCGTTTGAAAGCTTTGTTTATTAGGGCGCAAAGATATAACAAATATTTTTTTTCGCAAGATGTGATTTTTCTTCCGGGAAATCCGTACTTTTGCGCGCACAGAACGGAACTTGTTTTGAAATGAAAATTAAAATGAATATCGGGTATAATCTCCATACGCATGGACGCAAACGGGAAGAACCCGTCAGGGTTCAAACATTCGATCCATACGGAGTCGGCGTATCCGTATCCCTGATGAAGGGAAACATTGACTACTGTACTAAACATATATATACATTCATTATTTATGGCAAACTTATTTGATATAAAAGACAGAGTAATCCTGCTGACCGGAGGGTGCGGGATTCTGGGTAGCTGCATGGCCAGACACCTGGCCGGCGAGGGCGCCCGTATTGTGATTCTCGACCGGAACGCGGAAGGAGGAAGCCGGCTGGCTGCCGAAATCCGGGAAGACATAGGAGAGGCGCTTTTTCTGGAAACCGACGTGCTCGACAGGGGAACGCTCCTGCAGAACAAACAGGACATCCTGGACGCTTACGGACAGATTGACGTCCTGATCAACCTGGCCGGTGGGAATATGGCCGGGGCGACGATTCCGCCCGACAAGACATTTTTCGACCTCGACCTCGACGCCTTCCGCAAAGTCGTTGACCTCAACCTCTTCGGAACCGTCTTGCCGACGATGATCTTTGCCGGCGTGATGGTTGAACGGAAAAAAGGAAGCATCATCAACGTCTCGTCCGAATCGGCGTTGCGTCCACTGACGCGCGTCGCGGGCTACGGATGCGCCAAGGCCGCCATCAGTAACTTCACGCAGTTCCTGGCCGGTGAGCTGGCAATTAAGTTCGGCGAGGGGCTGCGCGTGAACGCCATTGCGCCCGGTTTCTTTCTGACAGAACAAAACCGCGCGCTGATGACTAACCCCGACGGTTCTCCCTCCGACCGATGCAAAACCATACTGGCGCATACTCCCTTCAACCGGCTCGGACGACCCGACGAACTGCTGGGTACCATCCAGTGGCTCGCCAGCGACGCTTCCGCCTTCGTAACAGGTACCGTGACGCCAATTGACGGCGGATTCGACGCCTTTTCCATTTAATCGCCAAACAATCATTTAGAAATAAAGAATATGGAACTAAAGAAAACATATCAATGGGCGCTGGTCGTTCCCACCAGCATGGGCATACGCCTTAGCCCCATCGCGCAGGGACAGCCCGTTCACAAGAGCGACGCCCTGATGATGCAGGCCACGAGTGCAGAGACCAATGTGGCGAGCATACCCGCCTGTCTGGGACTCCCCGTGAAAGTATTGACGACCTTTGTCAAGGGCAGTCCGATAGCCCGGTTTATCAGGGACAGCCTGGGCAGCCGGCATCTGGCATACGAAGGGAAAGAAGTAGAGCAGGGAGGACCCTGGGGATACCGCCACCAGATTAACATTGCCGACAACGGCTTCGGCGTGCGCGGGCCACGTGTCTGGAACGACCGTAGCGGAGAAGTCGGACAAACGCTCAGCGTGAAAGACTTTGACCTTGACCGCCTCTTTGACCGGGAAGGCGTGCAGATTCTGCATCTCTCCGGTCTGATCGGCGCCCTGTCGTCCGAGACGGGACGCTTCTGCCTGGAGCTGGCGCGCGCTGCACGCAAATACGGCACAAAAATTGCCTTCGACCTGAACTACCGCGCTTCCTTCTGGAAAGGACGGGAACAGGAGTTACACAGCATCTTTATCGAAATCGCCTCCCTTGCTGACATTCTGGTCGGCAATGAAGAAGATTTCCAGCTCTGTTTCGGCATCAAAGGGCCGGAAGCCGGCGGCGAAGCGCTGGCCGGGAAGATCGACAGTTTCAAGGAATTGATTTGCAACGTGGGGAGAACTTTCCCGAACGTCTCCGTTTTTGCCACCACCCTGCGCGAGGTCGTCAGCGCAAACAACCACCTCTGGGGCGCCATCATGCGCGAAGGTGACCGGTGGCACATTGTCGAACCCCGTCCCATCAACGTACTCGACCGGATCGGCGGGGGCGACGGCTTTGTCGGTGGACTGCTCTACGGCATCCTGAAAGGCTGGGAACCGGAAAAATGGATTCAGTTCGGATGGGCGACCGGCGCGCTGGCCACCACCTTCCTGACCGATTACGGACAGCCCGCCGATGAAGACCAGGTCTGGAGCATCTGGAACGGCAACGCACGGGTACTCCGCTGAAAACGGGCGGGGCTTGTAAATCGAGAATATCAAAAACGGGGAATGTGGCAAACCACATTCCCCGTTCCCTTTCAAAAAGGGAAGCCGACAAAAAAGTTCCGTGCGGGACGAAATATCGGTAATAGACCGGACAGATGACTATATTCTACCAATATAAAATTCCTGCGGGGAGATAAAAACATTTGAAAAGTATTACTGTTCCAAAGGAAATTACTATCTTTGTCCCCGCAAATCAAAAAACGATAAAAAAACATATGAACAATTACGAAACCGTTTTCATTTTGACTCCCGTTTTGTCTGATGCCCAGATGAAGGAAGCGGTAGAAAAAATTAGAGGCATTCTCGTGGCAGAGAATGCAGAGATTGTGAACGAAGAGAACTGGGGCTTGCGCAAGTTGGCCTATCCTATTGAAAAGAAGACGACAGGGTTCTATCAATTGATTGAATTCAAGGCGGATCCGAAGACGATTGCCGTATTGGAGACCCAATTCCGTCGGGACGAACGTGTGATCCGCTTTCTGACTTTCCGTCAGGACAAATATGCGCTGGATTATGCGGAAAAGAGAAGAAATTTAAAGACATCAAAAGAATCAAAAAAGGAGAACTAAACGATGGCAACAGCTAACAACCAATCGGAAATCAGATTCTTGACACCTATGTTGATGGACATAAAGAAAAAGAAGTATTGCCGTTTCAAGAAGAGTGGAATCAAATACATTGATTATAAGGATCCGGAATTTTTGAAGAAATTCCTGAACGAGCAAGGCAAACTCCTCCCGCGTCGTATTACCGGGACATCGTTGAAATTTCAACGTCGAGTAGCCCAAGCCGTAAAAAGGGCACGCCATCTGGCATTGCTTCCCTACGTGACCGATTTGATGAAATAATTAATAGAGAGGAAACAGAATATGCAAGTTATTTTGAAAGAAAACGTAGTGAATTTAGGCTACAAGGATGATGTCGTAACCGTCAAGGATGGTTACGGACGCAATTTCCTGATCCCGCAAGGCAAAGCCGTAATCGCTTCGGAATCGGCAAAAAAAGTACTGGCTGAAAACATGAAGCAACGCGCGCATAAACTGGCGAAAATCAAAGAAGATGCTATGGCTATGGCCGCCAAATTAGAAAACGTATCTCTGGTGATTCGCACAAAAACCAGTTCGACCGGCAGGATTTTCGGATCGGTAACCAACATACAGATTGCCGACGAATTGGCCAAGCTGGGCCATGAAGTTGATCGCAAGCTGATTTTCATCAAAGAACCGGTGAAGGAAATCGGAAAATACAATGCACAGATAAAACCTCATAAGGAGATATCGGTTGACATTCCTTTTGAAGTTCTTTCCGAACCTTTCTAATAAATAATGTAATACAAAGGGCTGGTCTCAAAAAGGCCAGCCCTTTTTTATTTTCAGGCGACGAACTTGAGGGATGGAGAATAAAACGCTTCCATGCGAAAGTCCTTTTCGGATTTTGAGATAAAAAACGATCGAAACCTGAATTCTTGGCAAATGACCGTTTTCTAAAACCTTAACTGCTCTTTGTTCCTCCCCTGTGCCATTCTACCAGCTACTATACTGCGCGCGGTACAGTTTTGTGCATTGCCCGTCAGCATAGAAAAGGGCATCCGCCCACACGCCTTTTTCCCCGTCGGCTAAAGCCCAATGTCATCAAGTTAAGCGCTAAAAGGC
>JAITAY010000312.1 GCA_031283915.1 Tannerella sp. | reverse complement strand
TGTAAAAGCCCTGTATCCGATATAGTTTACGTCGGCGGGAATCGTGATGGACGGCAGGGCGGTACATCCGGAAAAAGCATAGGAACCAATCTCTGTCACGTTGTCGGGAATGTCATAGTGTCCGGCTTTTCCTCCCGGATACTGAACCAACTTGTTGTTGTAGCTGTAGAATAAAACACCGTCCGCTGAAAAATAGGACTCATTCTCTTCATCCACCGTAATGGCATTCAAGTTGTCACAATAGGAAAAAGCCCTGTCTCTGATAATACTTACGCCGGCGGGAATGGTAACGGACGCCAGGCTGCTACATTCATAAAAAGCATAAGAATTAATAGATGTTACACTGTTGGGAATCGTGATGGACGGCAGGTTGATACATCCGGCAAAAGCATAGGATTCAATCTCTGTCACGTTGTCGGGAATATCATAGTGTCCGGCTTTTCCTCCCGGATACTGAACCAACGCTATCGCATTGTAGTTGGACGCAGACAGGATGGGCGCAGACCTGGAAATAATAATACCCCCGTTGTATCTATGAAATAAGACACCGCCCGTTGAAAAATAGGATTCATTCTCTTCATCTACCGTAATGGCAATCAAGTTATCACAACAGGAAAAAGCCCTGTCTCCGATAGCGTATACGCCGGCGGGAATGGTAACGGACGCCAGGCTGCTACATCCGGTAAAAGCAGAGTCTCCAATAGATGTTACATTGTCGGGAATCGTGATGGAAGGCAGGGCGGTACATCCGGTAAAAGCAGAGGCTCCAATCTTTGTCACGTTGTTGGGAATCGTGATGGAAGACAGATTGCCACATTCGGCAAAAGTATATTCTCCAATTGCTGTCACATTGTCGGAGATGGTAACGGACGCCAGACGGCTACATCCGGTAAAAGCAGAGGCTCCAATATCTGTCACGTTGTCGGGAATCGTGATGGAAGACAGGTTGATACATCCGGCAAAAGCAGAGGCTCCAATCCATGTCACGTTGTCGGGAATCGTGATGGACGGCAGGTTGATACATCCGGCAAAAGCATAGGATCCAATCGTTGTCACGTTGTCGGGAATGTCATAGTGTCCGGTTTTTCCTCCCGGATACAGAACCAACCCTATCAAATTGTTGTTGGACGCAGGTGGGGTAATAGAACCGTAGGAGCGATAGAATAAGACACCGTCCATTGAAAAATAGGATTCATTCTCTTCATCCACCGTAATGGAAATCAAGTTGTTACAATATGCGAAAGCTATACCTCCAATACCTGACACACCACTTTCGATACGAACCGTGGTGATGGTTTCCCTGTAATTCTGCCAGGGAGGAGCTCCACCATATTCATAATACGGCATATTTCCCGTTCCGCTGATGGTAAGCGTTCCGCCGGAGAGCGACCAGGTAAGGCTTCCTATCGTTCCGCTTTGTGCGAAACCCGCTGCGGGAAGTAAAGTAATGGCAAAAAGTAAAATTAATTTCTTCATAGGTTCTTTTGTTTATCAATTGTTTATTGTCTATTCATTGTCCGAACGGTGATTTTTGTAAAGACTGTGAGGGCTGTGATTTCTTCTTCTATCATCGTCGCCGAGAAATCACGATTGTGATTTTGTATTTCCATCATCGTCATCATAAAATCACATGAATCCCGGTTCAGACGGTGGTGCTGTTTTCAAATCCGAACAGCGTATAGTCTACCAGGATGTTTCCGGTGGTGTCGGGCGTGTCCTGTCGGTCGCGCGCGCCATGGGGGTAGTGCTCCTTCCGGTTGAGGCTGAGCTGCCAGAAGCCGGCCAGGTCGTCTTTGTTGGCGCGCAGCTTCTGCCGCAGGAGGTTGGCAACGACGGCGCTCACGCCGATGATGCCCGACAGCACGGGGTTTGTGACCGTCAGGGCGGCTTCGAGGGCAATCAGCAGCCCCTTGAAGGCGTCGCTGTCCACGACTTTGTCGGCCTCAAGGGTGAACGTGCGCACATCCTCGTCGGATTCGATGACCCAGAGCTGCATGTCGAGGAGGTCGGGAATGGCGTCGCTCTGGTAAACAAGTATGCCGGCTTCGCCGAAGGTCAGGCTCTGGTTGTCCTTCACGCGGTCGACGGCTAAGCTGTAGCTTTGGGCGAAACGCCCGGCTTCGGACAGGACGGCCTCCAGCAGCTTTTCGCGGCGCTGGTCGGGGGTGAGGGCAAGCAGGTCGGCGGTGGTAGGAACAGCAGGGACGGTTGGGACGGCAGTCGATGCCGCAACGTAACTGTAAATGCGCATCTCGGCGCTCCGGTTGAACCATCCGAGGAACCCCTCGCGATTGTTGAAAACTCTGATTTTGTTGATTCTTACGTAAAACACGACAATAATGGTTAATGGTTAATGATCGGTTGACTTGCGGAAACGCAGGGGCAAAACGGCGTGTTTATCCCTAACTCTCTCCCGGATCTCTGTCTCGGCAATAAATTTGTTATGCATTTTCTCCCGCAGGAGAAAAAAACGTATATCCCCACGTGCGCGCGAATTAAAGACGCGGATGCGCGTAAGAAATTGATTATGAGAGAGAGAGAGAGAGAGAGAGAGAGAGAGTAACAAAATATTGGAGACAAACAAATTAAGCGGCATAAAAATACTTAAATTTTTTGTGTCTCTATCCCCCGATATGGAATCCGGTGTATAAAAGTATCCTCTTTTCATCTTTCTTTACTTCCTAACAAATGGGAACAAAGATATGTATTTTGCGAACAACAACAACAAACAAAATACGGAAAAAGTTCACTGAGATAAGGAAGTTTAACTTTTCGAGAAGGGCATAGGTGAGACGGGGCTGAAAAAAAAGTCCAAACTATGCTTTTGACACTTTCTATTTTGAAACTATTCAAGCTATATAACGACAAATCGTAAGCGCAAAAGCAATATATCAGCCTTGAACTTACAAATTGTCACTTTTAAAAAATGCTTCTAACTTGTTCAGCCCCGTATGAATGTCAGGTCTGAATGGCTTCGGTCGCCATTCAGATTCTCGCGCCCGTTAAGCCTTCTGTGAAGGCCGCTTAGGGATGATACTTCAGGGACGAAAATAAATGATATGTACAGATAAAAAGGTGTGAGTATTCAATAAAGGTATGGCCTGCCGATGCACCTTCTCCTCTTGAGAAGGCGGAAGCAATTATTATCAACAGATTCCGCCCTTTCAGGGCTTGTGAAAAACGGGCGTGATTCTTTTCACAGGATGTTGCCACTGTGCTATACTTTACGCGGTATGATTTTGTGCAGGTGCATATCTTCCCCGCAGGGGAATCCTGTCAATAGAAAAACGGGTATCCCTTTTCCCTTTTCCCTGTTAAGGGATTCATAAACAGGAGGTGAATGCCCTGACGGGCAATCCGGCAGGTTGACAACCGGTGTTTTCTATGGATATGTTTACCCTAACGGGCAATGCACGAAACTACACCGCGTGCAGTATAGTAGCTGGTAGATATGATGAACTCATGTTACGCAAGTGCCGAAAAAAGCCTGTCCGAATGACGCAAACATGCGCACGTTTGGCGGAAACGTGCACACAAATCCACTGTTTTGGCAAGTCTTTTTTTGCTGAAAAGATGCATGGTATCGAAAAACGGCAGATGTTCGCATACTTCCTGTTCCATAACGGAATACAAAAAGAGGATGTATCGGACTTTTGACACACCCTCTTTTTTTCGTCTATTCTCCCGACTTGACCACCGGGAAGGCCGAAATGCGCAGTCGTGCGGCGCCCATCGGCAGCAACATGATGTCTTCTACCGGTTCGGCGGTCGCTACAGGGCTTTGCGGTACAAAGGCGCACAAACCGTATTCGTCTATCGTCCATTCGGGAATACGGGCGCCCCGGGCTTTGAGCATCCACGGAACGGAAGCAGCGGTAAACGGAGCATCATCCGCCGGCCAGTTCTTTCGTACCAACTCAAACGAGGTTTCCGGATGCGCCGTGGCAAACGACAATCCGTAGTTCCAGGGTGAGGCCGGGTGTATCTCATACGACGGCCACCGGGACGGATCTGCTGTTTTTTGCCATTTGGAATCGCTGATCGCCGTTTGGAGACTGTTTTTCTTGATGTAAGTCTCCTCTATCCGGAGGGAAAATGTCAGCGGCCCGTAATTGACACTGACACTGTGACCATTTTGCGGCCAAGTGTCGACGAACAGGTGCATCGGCAGCGACAATTCCACCACGTCGCCCGCCGACCAGCGGCGGTGAATCCGGATATAACGCGATGCGCCGGCGCGGACGGTCGTTTTTTTACCTTTGATATCGGTCACCGTAGCCACTGCCTCGCGACACCATGCCGGCACACGCAGATAGAGCGGGAAAGCCGTTTGTCCGCTTTCCCTTACCGTTATCCGGACGGTTTCGTCGAACGGGTAATGCGTTGTTTGTTCCAACCGAACGGTCTCTCCCTCGCCGACGCGGGCATTCACCGTACTCTCGGCATACAGGGCGGCCAGTAGCCCGTTGTCCGGCGTCGCCAGCCAGAGGTTCCCGGCATAGTAAGGCCATCCCTGCGTATGGTTATGCTGGCAGCAACGGCTGCTGAACGGATTCATTATCAGGAAAGGTCCCGAATTGTTGATGCCGGGATGATGATTCTTGTCGTCGCTCAAAACCATGTTGGGGCTGGTGATGTAACGCAATGACCGGAGGTCGGGCATCATCGAAGCCGGCCAGGTATTGAAAGCGACATTCTCGCAATGATCTGCCCAGAAGGGGTCGCCGGTGATGCGCAGCAGTATTTGGTCGGAAGACATCTGCTCGACCATGCCGCAGGTCTCTACGCCTTGCCGCGGGTCGTGATAGCCTTTGCGGGCGTTTTCGTCGGCGCCGAACATGCCGCCGGGCACTTGCCCGTACAGGCGGCGTATCAGATGGAAATTGTTATACGTGGCCTGCAGGTGAGCGCTGTCATGGCTTTGCAGATAGTAGGTAGCCGGCTCGCGAAACGACTGGGCAATGTTCACATTGTGCCAGTTCGGCAGGTTGTCGGGCTGCATCCAGTTGGCCGTGTTTCGGTGAATTTTTTCGCCCAGCTCCAGCAGAAACGTATCGCCCGTGAGGTTATATAACCAATACACGCTGTAGAGGTTGTCGCCTCCGCGGCTTTTTTCCCAGTAATCCTTGAGGAAAAGCGATTCGTCGAGTTGCAGCTGCCACCGGAAATAGCGGGTCATGAAAGAGATCACCCGCCGGTCGTTTGAATATTCGTAGTACGATTGCAGGCACCACAGCATAATCATGTTTCCCCACAAATCGGGACATCCGTTTTTCTGAATCCGGGGACCGAAATAGCCATCCTCGCGCTGGCTGTTCAACACGGCTTCAATCCACGTTTTTGTCTCGCGGATCATGGCCTCGTCGTTCAGCAGGCAGGCCAGGTCGCCGTAACCCTTCAACCAGTAGGGCACTTCCTCCCAGCCGTGATCGCCTGTCCCGTCCTTGCTCAGCCAGGCATTGTTTTCCTTGTCGAGCCACGCGCTGATTTCTCCCAGATGACCACACAAGCCGTCGCGCTGGCGTTCAAGCATCTTTTTCACCCAGCCGCCCGGCTGAATACTGCCTGCCGGCAGTTTCACAAACTGCGAAGGCGCCAGTGGCGTCCGGTTACTTACGTACAGCGTGTTGGATTTGTCTGTATCCGGACGGTCTACGACCTCGTATGGCGTCTTCACGCCGCATCCGGCAACAAGAAGAAACAGCATCCCCCACATCGAAATGGGCCAATTGTATTTCATATTCGAATCATTAATCATCAATTATCAATGAACAGGCAGTTTTCCGGTAATTTCCTGTCGCGAATATGCTTGCTTGAATAGCCAATCTCCAGCGATTGTCCCCAGGTGTCGTCGTAGAACAGCACTTTCAATTCATGGAAGCCTGCTTCGAGGGCAACTTTCCCGTTGACACGCATGATGTGTGACCAGTCCTTGTCTACCACCAGTTGGTCGTCGATATAAATCTGCGAACCGTCGTCCGAAACCGTGTAGAAGCTGTATACAGCCCGTTCCGGGATTTTAATCCACGTGCGGAATTCATAGGCGAAATGGTCTTCCGAGGGCGCATCGTTCACCGAGAAATACGGCATCATACCCTCGCTCACTTTCTTGTCCGGGGTGATTTTCTTCACCGTTCCGAAGTCTCCTTCGTAATAGGTATACCGTACACCCTGTTTGCGGGGATTGACCTGTCTGGCCGGGAGGTAAGTCATGGTTTCCTCGTCGACAGAGGTGATGGCCGAGGGATAATGAAACACCAGTTCGGCGCCTTTCGGCGTGCGTATCCAGGAATCAAACACGAACTCGTCTTCAAAGAGTTCGATGATGCGTGCACCACGTTCCAGCCTGCCGTAGGCCTCCCAGCCGGAGACACGGCCATAGGCCAGGGCGACGTAGTGTTCGATGCCGATATAATCGTTTGCATGGTCGTGCCCGACAAAGACGCCCATCACATCCCGTTTGTCGATGAAAGAACCGAGCAGTCCCGTGTTATAGTCCGGCGGGCAGGGTGTTTCTTCGCAGGTGCCGAGGGTGTTTTTCTGTCCGATGACATGACGGTATTCCGGCAGGGGGATATGGAAAAAAGCCAGCGCCGGCAAGGGCTTCCCGTTGTTGCCGGCGGCGAAGGCGTCGCTCCGCCTGCGATACCATGCTATCTGGTCGAAATAAATCGGGGCATAGGTGCCATACTTCGGATCGGTCGAATAGGCGTTGGAATCAAAACAATACAACAGGGCGGCCGGTCGGTTGCCTTTCGAACCGCAGACCGGCAACACGTAATTTCCCACGCCGTGGATGTCTTCCGGGCCTTTTTCGCCCAAGAACCAGGGCGAACGGCTCAGGATGTCCATGATTTCCGCGCGTGAGATTCGGGTACCGGCTTCGCCGTCGTGATTACCGAAAGTGACGGCAAACGGCGTTCGGGCGTCTTCAAAGATTTTCGGGATGTCCGTCCACGGCTCCCTGTCGGGCACCCTGTACGCCACATCGCCCGTGAGAATGGCCACATCGGGCTTCTCGGCGGCCAGCACGGCCTTGATGGTCTCTATCACTTTGGCACAGGTGGGTTCCCCGTGCACCCAGTGAATGTCGGTGAACTGTGCAATCTTAAACCTGCCATTCCCGTGAAACGCAAGTTTGGGTTTCTCCTGCGCCCGTGTGCCGGTTACCGTTAATGCGCATAACGCAATCATACAAATTGTTTTCTTCATTTTCTTTTATAAGTTATATTAGTTAAACATCCTGTCATTGAATAATAGCGCCTCAAAAACAGATTTAGCCCCAAAAACAGATGATTGCAAAAATACAGTTTATTTTTCTTCCGCACAAACTTGTTGTCAACCGGCTAAATCGTTTTTTGAGGCGCTATTCTTACCGGGTTTGTCCACGAATTGCACGAATGACACGAAAATATACTGCACGCGGTATCATTCTATGCATAAAGGGGTAGTTAGTAGCTAGTAGTTAGTAGAGGGCGGTTGGCAGAAAAGCGGCAGTTGGAGGGAAAGAAACAGAAGTGAGGGTTTGCTCGGACGGCTTCGTCATATCACGGAGCTACCAACCGCTATTCTACGAATCATTAACCACTCATTTCCGCCTTTTTCCCGTCAGTTAAAACTGACGGCCATGTGGGGGAATGGGGCTAAAGCCCTGCGGAGGCATGGCCGGATAGCGGATTTCATCATTCACCATTCATCATTATTTGACATTTTTAGGGGATAAGGGGAC
>JAITAY010000311.1 GCA_031283915.1 Tannerella sp. | reverse complement strand
CGGTATTTCGATGCGCTCCGACTTAAAACGAATTTTCCCGCTTACCGGAGACAACCCTTTCCCCAGCGCCCGCAACACATCGGCGGCCAGCATGACGCCGGATGTCCTGAACGGATGTTGCGGATTGATATCTCCGGCAAGCGCAAGGGAAACGGTTTCGTCCGAAGGTTCGATGCTTACAACGGACGTCCCCACGTCATACGTTTGACTGCATGAAACAAGTGCAAAGAATGCAGCCGTGATGAATATCATTCTTTTCATCCGAATCATGGATATTCCCGTTTTATGAATATCGGATACAATCCCTGATTGAGCATAATTGCTTCTCGCAGAAAGGTATCGCTTTTCTGAATACAAAGAAAGCCGGTACCGGAGGCCAAAATCTACGTGTGTAGATTTTTTTTCCTCGCATGTGAATATTTCATCCACACGTGTGGAGGTTTGTATTACATGTGTAGATTTTTTTCCAAAGGTGCAGATTGTTTTTTCTTCGCATGAGGATGTTTCTTCCACATGTGAGGATTTTTTTCCAAAAGCGTAAATCATTTCTTTTACACATGTGGATGTTTCTTTTACACATGAAATGGACTCATCTACTCGTGAAGATTTTTTTGCCACATGTATGTTTTTTTCGCCTTTTCCGCAAAAGTCAGGCTTCTTTTCGCTGTTTATGGCGCCAAGATGGGTACGGTATCCGGTATGCATGATCATTGTTTTCATCCGTTCTGCGATTGAAAGAGTTGTTTCAGTACTTCCCGGTCGTCAAAAGGATATTTTACGCCCTTGATTTCCTGGTAATCTTCGTGCCCCTTGCCGGCCACCAGGATGATGTCGCCCTTCTGCGCCAGTTGCGTAGCGGTCTTGATGGCCTGCGTACGGTCGGCGATGCAGAGCGTGCGCCGGAGATCGGCAGCCGTCAGTCCGGTTGCCATGTCTGCGATGATGGCGTCCGGCTCTTCAAAACGCGGATTGTCCGACGTCAGAATCACCAGGTCGCTCTGCCGGCAGGCTTCGCCGGCCATCAGCGGACGCTTGCCTTTGTCGCGGTTGCCGCCGGCGCCGACGACGGTCAGGATGCGGCCTTTTCCGCTCATCACTTCCCGGATGGCGTTCAGCACGTTCGTCAGCGCATCGGGCGTATGGGCGTAGTCCACAATCGCCGTATATCCCTTCGGGGAGGCAATGGTTTCAAACCGCCCGGCGACGGGACGCAACAGACTGAGGGCAACCAGCGTCTCCTCCGCGTCCAGCCCCAGCGCAAGGGCGGCGCCGTAGACGGCCAGCAGGTTGCAGGCGTTAAACCGTCCCACGAATGCGACGTTTACCTCCCGCCCGTTGATCGACAGTTCCGTTCCCTCGAAGTGCGATTCGATGATTTTCCCCTTGAAATCGGCTCCCGTCCGGAGGGAATACGTCCACTTGCGGGCGGCGGTGTTCTGCAGCATCACCATGCCCGACTTGTCGTCCGCATTCGTCAGTGCAAATGTGCCGGAAGGCAGGCCGTCGAAAAAACGTTTTTTTGCTTTCAGGTAGTTCTCCACTGTCTGATGGTAATCCAGATGGTCGCGCGTCAGGTTGGTGAAAATGCCGCCGGCAAAAGTCAGGCCACTGATGCGCCGTTGATCGACGGCGTGGGAACTGACCTCCATAAAGGCGTATTCACATCCGGCCTGCACCATCCGCGCCAGCAGGGCATGGAGCGTGACGGGGTCGGGGGTCGTATGGGTTGCCGGAATCGTCTCGCCGTCGATGCGGTTGCAGACGGTGGAGAACAGCCCGGCCTTGTATCCCAGTTTGCGGAAAAGTTCGTAGAGCAGCGTGGCAATGGTGGTTTTGCCGTTGGTGCCGGTGACGCCGACCAGCGTGAGCCGCGCCGACGGATGGCCGTACCAGGTGTCGAGCAGCAGCCCCAGCGCGTTTGCCGCATCGGGTACGACGATGAACGCCGCCCGTCCGGCCAGCCCCTCCGGAACGTGCTCGCATACCACGGCTGCCGCGCCTTTCTCCAGGGCGCTTTCAATGTAATCATGACCGTCGAGGGCGGTTCCCTTGACGGCTACGAACAGGTCGCCGCGTTCCACCCGGCGCGAATCGGAACGGATGTCCGAAACAGGACAGTCGGTATCTCCGGTGATTTGCCCGGCGGGTAAACGGGTTATCAGTTGTTGCAGATTCATTTTCATTTGTTGCTTTAGGGTTCTAATTGCGAAGGACAATGGAAACCGTTTGCCCCCGGTTCACACGCTGCCCGGATGCCAGCGACTGGAATACGACCTGTCCCCTGCCGGACATGCTGACACGCAGGCCACTTTTCTCCAGCAGATAAATGGCGTCGCGGGCGCCCATGCCGACGACGTTGGGAACCGTATTTTCTTTCAGGGAGACGGCCTTCAATTCCATCCGCCGGTCATTCGTCCGGCGTTCGGCGGTGACGTAGCCGGATTTAAGCCGGCGGGGTTCCATCTCAATATCCAACTCGTTCAAAAGAGAAGTCAAGGCTTTGGCCTCACCGTTTTTCACCTCCGGCAGAGCGACTTTCATCGAATCATCGTCCATCGAACGAAGGTCGATTCTGGTTTGTTCGGAATGGATTTTCTCTGCAATTGTTTTGAATACGCCGCCGGACATGGCTCCGGCCGAAGGAGTACCGACGCGCGGCCGACGAATCACGACGATGCAGGAATAGGCCGGGTCGTCGGCCGGAAAATAACCGCAAAACGTAACCTGGTGCGACTGGTAGCCGCCGCCGGTGGCAATCTGGGCGGTACCGGTCTTGCCCGCTATCGCAACGGCATCCGAATGTACCATCCTGCCCGTTCCTTTTTCCACGACGTTGACCAGCATTTCCCGAATGATGTCCAGCGTTTCCCGCGAACAGATGGAGGAACGGATTACTTCGGTGGAAAAACGATCCACCGTCTTCCCGTCCTGACGTATTTCTTTTGTGAATACCGGGCGTATCATCTTCCCGTCGTTGGCAATGGCATTGTAGAAGGCCAGCATCTGAATCGGCGGAATCTGCACTTCATAACCGAAGGACATCCACGGCAAAGTCAGCTTCGACCAGCGCGGGTCTTTCTGTGTCCGGATGCGGGGACGTCCGGCGCCATAGACATGCAAATCCGCATCCATGCCGATGCGGCTCAGCCCGTCGGTGAATTTCTTCGGATTGTTGTGGTATCCTTTCAGAATTGTTTTGGCGACGCCGATGTTGGAGGAATACCAGATGGCCTGAGCCAGCGTGATTTGATGATAGCCACCCTTGTCGGCATTGTGGTCGACGATGTTCCTGTTTTCATAGCGATAGATGCCGTTTCCCACGTCCAGCACGTCGTCCGGCGTACAGACTTTGTCCTCGAGCGCTACCATGACGGAGGGAATCTTGAAGGTAGACCCCGGCTCCAGTTGGTCGGTCAGGGCGTAATTGCGGGTGTTTGTTTCCACATAGACGCCGGGACGGATGCGTTCAATGTTGGAAATGGCCTTGATTTCGCCCGTGCGGACTTCCATGACCATGGCGACACCCGTTTCGGCATCAATGCTTCTGAGTTTTTCGATCAACGCCTTTTCGGTGAAGTCCTGTATCTGCAGGTCGATGGTTGTCACGATGTCCATGCCGGGTACAGGTTCCTCCCAGATGTTTGTCCAGTGTTTGCCTATCCGAATGGTCGACTTGGTGCCATACTGCCCGCGTAAGAGGGAATCGTACTGCAACTCCAGGCCGGTCTTTCCCTTGGGCAGGCCTCCGGTCTCCTTCTCGTTGTATATGTCGCCGATGGTACGTGAGGCCAGTGACCCGTAAAACCGCTGCCGCTGTATCACCTCCTTTTCATAAAAACCGCTGACGTTTCTGCCTCTGCGCAGGAAGGGAAACTGTTTGATTTCTTTCAAGTCCGCATACGAAACACGCCCTTCATAGACGGGATATTCGCGGCTTTGTGATCTCATCCCGCGTAGCAGGTGATCCCTGTAGCCTTTGACAGTGCGGTTCTTCAACTTTTTCGAAAGGCAAAGGGCGAGCGAGTCGAGACCGCTCCGCGAACGCAGGAACGTGTCCGCAACAAATCCGTCGGCCTGGAAGTCCATGTACAGGTAGTAACGCGGTACGTTGGTAACCATCAGCTTGCCGTCGGATGAATAGATATTCCCCCGATCCGGTTTCACCAGTTGATCCGGGATTTTGTGGCGTTCCACTACCTCATTCCATTTCTCTTTTTCGCGAAAAGCGATCTTGAAAATAAGGAAGGAAATATTGAGTATCATAGCGCCCAGCAATAATGTTACCACGTAATAACGCCACATGATTTGCTTTTTTTCCGACGTTATTTCCTCCGGTTCTTCCTCTTCCGGATTCGTTTTCCTCGCTTCTTCCTTCATACTTATTTATACAGCATATACGGCGGTGTCTTGGCCGTCTCCAAATCCAGTCCCTGCGCCTTTACCAGTTCCTCAATCTGCGATTGACGATTGCTACCTGTCAACTGTCCGGACAAAGCAACGGATTCGTATTTTACATCTTTCAATTGCTGTTGCAGACGGTCTATCTCCCACAGTTTCATCAGACAGGCATGCCGGTTCCCAATGTACAGCAACGACAGCAGGACGACCAGCCCGATCATCTCCGCATGTCTGCGCACAAAATCCTCTTTCAGGATTCCTCCGCTCAGGATGTACAAAAGAGACCAGCTTCCTTTTGGCTTCTTTTCAGGCGATTGATTTTCTCCGTTCATCGTGCAATTTCCTTTCTGCAATTCGTAATTTGGCGCTGCGGGCACGCGGATTGCGTGCAATTTCTTCCTCCGAAGGCGTAATGACTTTACTGTTTACCGGGGCAAAGGGAGTCAAGCGATTTCCAAAGAAATCCTGTTTGCCATGTCCTTCCGGGTTTCCTGTACGGAAAAAATGTTTTACCAGCCGGTCTTCCAGTGAATGATAGGTAATAATGACCAGCCGTCCGCCGGGTTTCAACACGCACAAGGTTTGTTCCAGCATGTCACGCAAGGTCTGCATCTCGTCATTCACTTCGATACGCAACGCCTGAAAGACCTTCGCCAGGAATTTCTTTTCTTTTTCCCTGCCGGTGAAGGGCTGAAGGGCAACCAGTAAATCCTGAACGGTTTGCATGGGTTTTTCTGCACGCAGTCCGACAATCCGGGCGGCTATTTTCCGGGCATTTTTCAATTCTCCATACGTGTAAAGAAGTTCGGCCAGCGCCTCTTCGGAACAGGTGTTCAGCACATCGGCAGCCGTCTGTCCGGCGCGTCTGTTCATTCGCATGTCCAGCGTGCTGTCGAAACGGAATGAAAAACCGCGCGTTTCATCGTCAAAATGATGCGACGAAACACCCAGATCGGCCAGAATCCCGTCTACCTGCATTTCTCCATGATAACGCAGGAAATTGGACAGGTAACGGAAATTGCTGCGGACAAAAACGAACCGTTTGTCGGCCGGAATATTTGCTTCCGCATCCGCATCCTGATCGAATCCGTACAGTCTTCCTTCACTCCCCAAACGCGCCAGTATGCCACGGGAATGTCCTCCTCCCCCGAAAGTAAGGTCTACATACACTCCCTCCGGCCGGATATTCAATCCATTCAGACTTTCCTCAAACAATACCGGCACATGATACAACACATTATTCATAACTCATATTCAGCATTTTCACAGACCACACCATCCGTTTGCTCATAATGCCCGTAAAAGTACACATTTTTTTTTAACCCTCAGTCCTTCACAAAAAAAGTTTTCAACAGAGGCAAGCGCCGTCCGGCAAACATCACGCAACGCCGGCAGAATGCTTCCTGGAACTCAACCAAAAGGCTCCTTGACATTCATGTACTCCCGTGCCGTCAAGCAAAGCTCGTCATTCGAGAAGGCGCTGACAGCCGCGAACAGAAAATCCGCCAAATATTTTGCTGTTTCAAAGAAAGCTTCTATCTTTGCACCCGCAAAATCGAAACCGCATTTTAAAACGTGCATCGACAAGTGGGATAACAAATAATGGCCTGTTCGTCTATCGGCTAGGACGCAAGATTTTCATTCTTGAAAGAGGGGTTCGATTCCCCTACGGGCTACGATAAATTATAAATATAAAACGTAAGGATGGCAAATCATAAATCATCACTCAAGAGGATACGTCAGACAAAGACAAGATGTCTGCGGAACAGGTATGGTGCAAAGACGATGCGGAATGCCGTAAAAGTATTGCGTAACACGTCCGACAAAAAGGAAGCGGAATCGCTCTACCCGAAAGTCTGTTCAATGCTGGACAAACTTGCCAAAAAGAACGTCATTCACAAGAATAAGGCAGGAAATCTGAAATCGAAACTGGCGAAGCATGTCCATGCCCTTGCCTGAATCGAGAGGATACATTTTATTTTCTGAAAGATAAGAAAGCTGGTCTGAACAAGTCCGGCTTTTATGCCTGATGGCCTGTTCGTCTATCGGTTAGGACGTGAGATTCTCATTCTCAAAAGAGGGGTTCGATTCCCCTACGGGCTACTTCTCCTCTCTATTATAAATATACAGAAGCTTGATAGAAAAAACACTTTTTCGGGCTGTGGATTTTCCTGTTTCAAAAATAATCACTACATTTGTTTGCTTTTTGAAAATAAAGGCATACAATGTATATCAGCGTGATATATAGCCTGTAATATAAAAAAACAAATACATGAGTAATGAAGAATTGAATGTAACCAATGATGAATATTCATCCAAAAATATTCAGGTATTGGAAGGCCTGGAGGCCGTTCGTAAACGCCCCGCAATGTATATCGGTGATACGAGCGAAAAGGGACTCCATCATTTAGTTTACGAAGTAGTAGATAATTCGATAGACGAGGCGTTGGCCGGCTATTGTTCCAATATTGATGTAGTTATCAATGAAGACAATTCCATTAAGGTGACGGACGACGGGCGGGGCATCCCGGTCGATTATCACGAAAAGGAAGGCAAATCCGCGCTGGAAGTGGTCTTGACCGTGTTGCACGCGGGCGGTAAGTTTGACAAGGGAACGTATAAAGTCTCCGGCGGATTGCATGGTGTCGGCGTTTCATGTGTTAATGCTCTTTCGAGCTATCTGAAAGCAGAAGTGCACCGCAACGGCAAAATCTACATGCAGGAATTTTCCATTGGCAAACCCAAGGCCGACATCCGGGAAATCGGCACGAGTGACCACACAGGAACGACCATTTTATTCAAACCCGACGCATCCATCTTTTCCGTGACGGAATACAAATATGACATCCTCGCCAATCGCTTGCGCGAACTGGCTTTCCTGAACGCAGGTATACAATTGAGCCTGACCGACAAGCGAATAAAAAAGGAAGATGGAACCTGCAAGAGCGAACTCTTCCATTCGGAAGAAGGATTGAAAGAATTTGTACGTTACATCGACCGCACGAAAGAATCCCTGATTCGTGACGTGATTCATATTACTACCGAAAAGCAGGGGATTCCGGTGGAAGTAGCCATGACGTACAATACCTCCTATAATGAAAGTGTTTTTTCGTTTGTGAATGACATTCATACCATTGAAGGGGGAACACATCTGGCCGGATTCCGTCGCGGATTGACTCGCACATTAAAAAAGTATGCCGAAGATTCCAAATTGCTGGAAAAAGCGAAAGTGGAAATTCAGGGCGACGACTTCCGCGAAGGACTGACGGCGGTCATTTCCATCAAGGTGGCCGAACCTCAGTTTGAAGGTCAAACCAAAACCAAACTCGGCAACAACGAAGTCATGGGTGCGGTGGATATGGCCGTCGGTGAAGCGCTGAGATACTATCTGGAAGAGCATCCGAAGGAAGCGAAAATCATTGTTGACAAGGTGATTCTGGCTGCTACGGCACGCCAGGCAGCCCGCAAGGCACGCGAACTGGTACAACGCAAATCGCCCTTGACAGGCGGCGGTCTGCCGGGAAAGCTGGCCGATTGTTCGTCGAAAGACCCGGCCGAGTGCGAACTGTTCCTGGTCGAGGGAGATTCGGCCGGCGGTACTGCCAAGCAGGGACGTGACCGTATATTCCAGGCTATTTTGCCGTTGCGCGGCAAAATCCTGAATGTCGAGAAGGCGATGGACCATAAAATTCTCGAAAGCGAAGAAATACAGCATATTTTTCGGGCCATGGGCGTAACCATCGGAATCGAAGACGACCCGAAGGCTTTAAACCTAAGCAAATTGCGTTATCATAAGGTTGTGATTATGACCGATGCCGACGTTGACGGAAGCCATATCGCCACATTGATTCTGACCTTCTTTTTCCGCCGGATGCGCGGATTGATTGAAAACGGGTATGTCTATCTGGCTACGCCGCCGCTGTACCTTTGCAAAAAAGGCAAAATCGAAGAATATTGCTGGACAGACCGGCAACGGCAGGCTTTTATCGACAAGTACGGAAGCGGACATGAAAGTCAGATACATACGCAACGATATAAAGGTTTGGGAGAGATGAACGACCATCAGTTGTGGGACACAACCATGAACCCGGCCAACCGTACGTTAAAACAAATCACCATAGAGAATGCCATCGAAGCCGATTCGATCTTTGCCATGCTGATGGGCGAAGAGGTCGGTCCGCGTCGGGAGTTTATCGAAGATAATGCAACGTATGCGAATATAGACGCATAAAAGCCAAATACATGGAAAGTTCAGTCCGTCTCTCTGATTTGGAAAAGCTCCGGAAGGAAGCGGATGAGTACGTACCCGCCGGTGAAACGGCGCCGTTACCCCGTATCGGCATTTCCGCCAATAAAAAGGAGGGACTTTCCTGTATTGCCGACCCCTATTATCAAGCCGTACTGCTGGCCGGCGGCGCACCGGTGATGATACCGGTGATGACCGGCGTCAAGGCACTGGCGGCCATTGTGGATACGCTGGACGGGCTGATTCTTTCCGGCGGCGGGGATATAGACCCGTCGTTTCTTGCGGAAGCGCCGGTTCCCGAACTGGATGAAGTCAACGCTTTCCGCGATGCATTTGATTTCCTGCTGTTGCGTTTGGCCTTCATCCGTCAGATTCCCATACTGGGGATTTGCCGCGGGCACCAGGTTATCAACGTGGCTTTCGGCGGTACGATGTATCAGGATATTCATACGCAGTTTTCTGCTGCCGCCTTGCCGCACAGTCAAACCGAACCGCGTCACTGCGCCACGCATACCGTTACCGTCGCGGACATTCCTTCGATATTGCGCACCATCGCCCCGAAAAAAAACGAATGGTCGGTTAATTCACTTCATCACCAGGCTGTGAAAGACGTCGCTCCCGGATTCGTCGTTACGGCCACCGCCACAGACGGCTTAAATGAAGGCATCGAACTTCCCGAATATCCGCTGTTCGGCGTACAGTGGCATCCGGAACAGATGGCCGCCAGCGGCGACGAAGAAATGCTGAATATTTTCCGGTTCCACGTCCGGCAGGCAGCCGTTTTCGCCAAAGCCAAACGACTGCACGACTGCATCCTGACGATGGATTTGCATACGGATGCACCGATGGTCTACGCCGGCGATTTTGACCTTGGCGTGCGAACCGGCGGAACGTTCAACCCTCCTTTTACCGAAAGCAAGGTCAATCTGCCCCTGATGGAACTGGGACGGTTAGACGCGGCGTGTATGGTGGCCTACATTCCACAGGGACAGCGCACGGACGAGGCTCGCCGGCAGGCATGGGACTATGCGCTGGAACGGCTTTCGCAACTCATCCGGCAGGAACAGCTTCATCCTTCCCGCGTGGGTATTGCCCGCACGCCGGATGATTTGTTTCGCCTGAAACGGGAAAAGAAAAAAGCCATTTTACTGGGTGTAGAAAACGGCTATGCCATAGGTAAAGACCTCAGCCGCCTGAAGACGCTGAAGCAATGGGGCGTCTCCTGCATGACGCTGTGCCACAACGGAGCAAACGACATCTGTGACTCGGCAGCCGGTGAACCGGAATGGGGCGGACTGAGTCCCTTCGGAAAGGAAGTGGTACATGAAATGAACCGCCTGGGCATCCTGATAGACGTTTCCCACGCCGCCGAAACGACGTTTTACGACGTGCTGAATGAAAGCCGCGTACCTGTGATTGCCTCCCACTCTTCCGCCCGCGCTCTCTGTAACCATCCGCGAAACCTGACGGACGACCAGATCAGGGCGCTTGCAGCGAAAGGAGGCGTGATGCATATCTGCCTCTACACCGGCTTCATCCGGGAAAACAGCGGCGAAACGGGATGTCCCGAAGCAACGCTGAGCGATGCCGTCCGCCATATTCATCACGCCGTTCGCCTGGCGGGAATCGACCACGTCGGCATCGGTTCCGACTTTGACGGCGGCGGCGAGTTAATCGGCTGTCGTGCGGCGAACGAACTGATACAAATCACCGTCCGTCTGCTGGAGAATGGCTGTTCGGACGAAGACATACGAAAAATCTGGGGTGGAAACCTGTTGCGCGTCATGCAGACCGTGCAGGGATGAAATAAATCATCTGCAAGCGCCGCATAAGAGACGGCACACAATGGGAGTTATAGTTATAAAAGTTGTATGACAAAAACGGTATTGTATTTAATCTGTGCGTGCCTCTTGCTGCCACCCGGATATGCACAGACAAAAGTTTCCGGCGTTCCCCGTCTGGATACCTTCAAGGCAGTCATGGATTCAAACGAAATCAACCTGCGTACCCGCCGTCCGCCGCTGATCGGCATTTCCGTTACACGTACCTCCAGTGGAGGCTCTCAACTGGGGGCGACTTATATCCAGGCCGTACTGAAAGCGGGTGGAACGCCTGTCCTGATTCCCGTTATGAACGACACGAAAGCCCTGCTTCAGACTGTAAGGCATCTGGACGGTTTGATCCTGAGCGGCGGGGGCGACGTGAATCCTCCCTGGTATGACGAAGCTCCGCATCCGTATTTGGGCAAGGTCGATTTGCTGCGCGATACCTACGAGTTCCGGCTGCTGAAGCTGGCGTCCGACCGCAACCTTCCCACGCTGGGGATCTGCCGGGGCGAACAGGTTATGAATGTATATTTCGGCGGAACGCTTTATCAGGACATACCCTCCCAGCGGAAGGCAAACACAGGGACGAATCACCGGCAAAGCCTGCCGGCCGATAAGGTTTCCCATACGGTGTCCGTCATGCCCGGCTCCCAATTAGCCGCCATCATCGGCGAAGGGACGAAGGCCGTCAATTCCCTGCATCATCAGGCCGTCAAGGAGGTGGCGCCGGGATTCCGCGTAACGGCGTATGCGCCGGACAGCGTTGTGGAAGCCATTGAAGCCTGGCCTGTTCGTCCGATGCTGGGGGTGCAATGGCATCCGGAACAGCTGACCATGTCCGGCGACACCGTCATGGAGAAACTTTTACGGTTTCTGGTGGCCAAAGCCGATACCTTTCGCCTGGCCAAAGAGATACACGACCGTATCCTTTCCATCGACACCCATACCGATACCCCCTTGTGGTTTCGTCGTCCCGGCTTTGATATCGCCAACCGCGAAGCGAACCGGGTCAATCTCCCCAAAATGGAAGAAGGTAAACTCGACGGCGTGTACCTGGCAGCGTTCATTGAGCAGGGCACACGCGACTCGGTTTCGCTGGCCAAAGCCGTACAGGATGCGACTGAACTGATTGAAAGCATTCATGAACAAATTGAACGGAACAGCGATCTTTGCGAGCTGGCCGTTAGGCCCAACGACTTGGCCTATATCAAGAAATCGGGTAAGAAAGCCCTCTTTATCGGCATTGAAAACGGTTACGCCATCGGCAAGGATACGGCGCAGCTTGCGAAATTCAGGCACATGGGCGTTACCTATATGACGCTTTGTCATTTGTATGACAACGACATTTGCGATACGTCTTCTCCCCATACCCGGCGGGAATGGAACGGCTTGAGTCCCTTCGGCAGGGAGGTGGTGCGGCAAATGAACCGGCTGGGAATGATCATCGACCTGTCGCACGCCTCGGACAGCACATTTAGGGACGTGCTGAAACTGACAGCTGCACCGGTCATCTGTTCGCACTCCTCCGCACGGGCGCTGTGCGATCACGACCGCAACCTGACGGACGACCAGCTGCGCGCCCTGGCGCAAAACGGCGGCGTCGTTCAGGTATGCCTTCTGAATCTCTATCTCCGTAACGACGCGGCGTCGCTGGCGGATGCCGTCGAACACATCGAACACATCGTCCGGACGGCCGGTATCGACCACGTCGGCATTGGTTCCGATTTTGACGGCGGCGGTGGCATTCCGGGACTGGAGGGCAGTAACGACTTGATACAGCTAACGGTCAAACTGCTGGAAAAAGGATACTCCGAAGAGGATCTTGCCAAAATCTGGGGAGGGAACTTCCTGCGGGTGATGCAAGCTGTGCAGGAGGCGGCCTGGTAATGATACCGCACGCGGGATAACCTGTTCTTCGACACACGAGGCGCGGCTCCTGCCGCCTTCCTCCCGAACGATAACTGTTTTTCGGTAAAACGATCACTATCGTTTCACGCTGCTTTCCGTACTTCAATCTTGCAAGTATTCTTGAACGCTCCATCTCCTGTACAAAACCCTGTCATGCGCCGTATAAGCAGGCCGTTCAAAACAGGAGCCGAAAAAAGAAAACAGCCGATTTTGGGGAGTAAAACCACTGGATGATTTGTTTTTTTGTATTTTTGCAAACGATAAAAGGAACACAGTAAAAGAAGTAAGATTACGGGAAAATAAAAGAATATGCGATCATATACAAGCGTGCTAGAGCAAAAAGTCAAAGAAGGAAATTTTAATTTCGAGAACTTCATCAAGAGCTTATCGGATATAGATAAATACGACTTCATGGAAGACGTTTTAGTCAAAAGAACAGAAGATATGCAATTTGCATTTCCGCCTTCCAAAAATATCAGTACACATGCTATGATGTTTCATGCTATGGTTAAGTTACCCTATTCGACATATCAATCCGTCAAGGGCTTTTTAGATAAAATCTCCCAGTCGGCTATTTTCCTGTTACAAAGACATGGATAACGACAGGGAGCAGAGGTTTTGGCCAACAGACATTACACGATAATTATACAGCACAAAAATGAAGAAAATGATTTATATACTATTCGGCTGGATGTTTCTGTCCGGTTGCGGGCAGAAGCCGGCGGCCGATACGGCGGCCATCCCCGTTGCGGAAGTAAAGAGCGCATCTTCCGTCCCCGAATTTAATGCAGACAGCGCCTATGCATACATCGAACGCCAGGTGCGGTTCGGCCCCCGCGTGCCCAATACACCGGCACACCGGGCCTGTGCCGCATACCTTGCCTCCGAACTGGAACGCTTCGGTGCGAAACTTTACGTACAGGAAGCCGTATTGACCGCCTATAACGGCGACCGCTTGCAGGCAAGCAATATCATCGGCGTTTTCAACCCCGAAAAGACCAGGCGGGTGATGCTGTTCGCCCACTGGGATTCCCGTCCGTATGCCGACTACGACGCCGACCCGGCCAATCACCGCCGCCCGATTGACGGCGCGGACGACGGCGCGAGCGGCGCAGGCGTATTGCTTGAAATCGCCCGCCAAATCGGGGCAACAGGGTTTGACGGCGGGGTAGATCTCTTCTTTTTTGACGCGGAAGATTACGGCGTACCCGAGTTTCTGCAGGAATCCAAACCGGACACGTGGTGTCTGGGTTCCCAGTTCTGGGCAAAGAACCCGCACGTCCCCGGATACAGCGCCGGATACGGGATTCTGTTGGATATGGTAGGTGCCCGCGGCGCCACTTTTTACAAGGAACATACTTCCATGCGTTATGCGGCGCCGATGGTCGAAAACGTATGGACAACCGCCCGTAACCTGGGATACGGAAAGTATTTCATCAACCGCAACGGCGGCGGCGTGGTCGACGACCACTACTACGTGATCATGGGACGTAACATCCCCTGTCTGGATATCATCAATTATGACCCGGACAGGTCTCATGGTTTCGGCGATTACTGGCACACGCAGCAAGACACGATGGACAACATCGATCGCGAAACGCTGAAAGCCGTCGGACAGACCGTATGGCATGTCATCCGTAACAATCAGGCTTTATGACGATCAACGAAGTACAGGAACAAATCATCGACGACTTTTCCGCTTTTGACGACTGGATGGACAAATACGCCCTGCTCATTGAGATGGGTAATGCGCTGGAGCCGCTGAACGAAAGACTTAAGACGGTGAGCAACCTGATTGAAGGCTGCCAGAGCCGGGTCTGGTTGCAAGCCAACTGGGTCGATGGCCGGATTATGTTCCGGGGCGAGAGCGATGCCGTAATCGTAAAGGGTATCATTTCGCTGCTGATAAAGGTACTCTCCGGGCGTACGCCACAGGAAATTCTGGAAGCTGACCTCTATTTCATCGAGAAAATCGGACTGCGGGAACACCTTTCACCTACCCGTTCCAACGGACTGCTCGCCATGATCAAACAAATGCGGATGGATGCGCTGGCCTTCCGTCAAATAATGATGAAAGATAAAGGATAAAGGATGAAAGATGAAGGATGAGGAATAAGCAGTGTTTTTCCGGCTTAATCAGTCATTGTAGAGGCGGGCGTGATTTCTTCTTTTGTCTTTTTCTGTTTTCTCCTTTCTCCATTCTCCTGCTCCGGCTAAAGCCGGCGGCAATCGGGAGAATGGGGCTAAAGCCCGGAATGATCGCTTTTTTACCGCGACTCGACGGACTTCAACCCCATGCTTCTTTTGTTCAGTCCCGGCCCCTTTTCACTCGTCCGTCAGCCAGGGGATAATCAGATCACGTACCATGCAGTGTCCCTTTTCATTCGGGTGATTGCCCTGACTCATATACAGGTTAATTTCTTCTCCGCTTCTTTTCTTGTCCCGAAACGCGGCATAGCTGTCTACAAGCCCGACGTGATACCTGGCTGCAAGTGCGCGTACCTGACGCGCATGTTGCGCCAGCGGTGACTGTTCGTCGAGAACATCGGTAGCCAGGTCGGGCGTTGGCGTCAGGAGGATGACCTTGACTTGCGCCTTCATGGCCGCTTCAATCATCTTTTCCCATGCCGACCGGGCGCGTTCCAGACCTGTTCCCCTGTCGTTCAGCGCATAGTCGATGAAGAGTACGTCCGGACGGTGCGTCAACACCTCCTCTCCAAAGCGGGCGGCGCCCTGTTCGGCATTCTCCCCGCCTGTCGCTGTGACGATGACATTGACCACGGCATAGGGATAAGCCTCTTTTACCGCAGACAGTACCTGATGAGGATAGGCTTGCAACGTGCGGACGTCCGGCGTTTTGAAATAGCCGGACGGTACGCTGTGGCCGTGAAATACCAGGTTGACCGTCCGGTTTGCAGGCCACTGTTTGATTAATTCCGCTTTTATGTCATTCAGGTAAGTTTCCCGGTCTGCAAGTTGCGCATGAAGCGGAAACCAGAAAAAACAACCCACGAACAACCATTCCCATTTACGCATCATAGTTGACTGTTTTATTCATTACTAAATTGCACGCGGTATAGTTTAGTGCATTGCCCGTCAGGGCAAACATATCCATAGAAAACACCGGTTGTCAACCTGCCGGATTGCCCGTCAGGGCATTCACCTCTGTTTATGAATCCCCTGACGGGGAACAGGGAAAAGGG
>JAITAY010000297.1 GCA_031283915.1 Tannerella sp. | reverse complement strand
AGGAAGTCGCGGCTGTCCGGTAAAAATAATATGGCTCAATAACGAATCGGATGTGTATACTGCACGCGGTATAGTTTTGTGCAAATACAGGTAGTTAGTAGCTAGTAGAATAGTATTCGGTAGGTCTGTGATACGACGAAGCTGTCCGCTCAAACCCTCACCTTTACGCCTTTCCCTCCAACGGCCGCTTTTCTGCCAACCGCCCTCTACTTACTACTAACTACCAGCTACTAACTACCCCTTTATGCACAAAACTATACCGCGTGCAGTATAAAAGGCTTTGCGGTTTTTGGGGACATAAGGAACTCCGAGGACAGTTGAAATGATTTTCTGCATATTCGATGATATCCGAGGGGAGGAGCGGCAGGATAAGTTCATTGTTGTCCTGAATGAAACAGCTTTGTTCCGTCAGGTTGACCGGATAGCCTGACAGTGCGACGTCTTCGACGATCGTTTTAAAATCAAGTGTCGCCTCGCGGGTTTCCCTGGAAATAAGGGCAAAATGACATGCTCTATCATAAAAATAGGCGTATAACCAATCTTTCCCATATTCCACAAAAAGGACTGTGCCGTATGCGTAGCTATTCTTAAACAGCGCCTGGAAAAATACGGATACGTCGCTGTAATTATTCCTGTAAAATGATGGCGGAATATTCCGGTGGTTGATATTCACCCTGAAAACAGGCTTAAGATCGTCTTTTGCCCATTTATAAATCTCGTCGTCAAATATGTCGAAAAAATACATTTCGTCTTCACGTCCAAAGGCACTGCTGAAGTGATTGGCCGAATGAACATGCAGATAGTTGGCTTTCCGGATATCGATTTCCAGATGGTTGTTAATCACGCTGTCTGTACGCAGGTCAACGGTTCTAAGCTGATACCGGTTGTTTGCGTCCATTTCGTTTCCGATATACAGGCAGACTTTTTCGGGACTGAGGAAATACATTTTGGTCGCAGTAATCCAATTTGACGGTTTTTTTGAGGACCCCGTCCCATGTGTAATTGTACAGCGTCTTGTCCGTCCGGCTCAGAATCCAGACCGGTCGGCCACGTAGATGAAAAGATCCCGGTGTACGATTTTAATCGCATTGTCGATCAGCAAATCTTGATTTGTTTCGAGCGGTACGCACTTGACGGACGAAAAAACGGCAGAACTGTTTTATCCTGTCGGTATACACTTTCGACGAAATCGAAAGTTCCACGGGCATTTCACCTGACGTCTGTCGAGCATTGCAGCCTGCAAACAGTAACAAAGCTGCTAAAATAGAAAATAGCATTTGGTTCATTTGTTTCAAACTTGATTTATAATTACTTTGTGTTGTGTCTGTCCTTTCAACAACCGAAATCTGTCTGATTTCAAAGCCTGAAAATACGGGACTGTCGTGAATCATTGCATTTGCGGCGTTTTTCGTTTATGGAGTAATGGTTTCGTTCCGGAAGACGGTACTCAGTTCTTCAAAATCGGAAATAATCACATCGGCCGTTTCCTTTCCCGTATAAACTTGCCAACCGGTGTTCTTCAGCCAGATCGTTTTACAGCCCAGCGATGCGGCCGGGAGGATATCCTTGCCGTACGAGTCGCCGATCACCGCGACTTCGCCGGCCGACAAATGCAGCGCTTCCAGACCCAGTCTGAAAATCTGCGGGTCGGGTTTGCGGACGCCACACACCGCCGATTCGATAATGAGCGGAAAAAAGGCATCCAGTCCAAAATCTTTCAATACGGACGCCATATTCCCGTAAAAATTGGACACCAGCGCCAGCGGATATTGATCGGAAAGCGCCGCAATTACGGGACGTGCCGCCTCCGCCGAACGCCGTGCACAGGCATATCCATACGCCGCGATGCGCTGTTTTAAGTCCGGTGTAGCCTGTTCCGCCGTCAACTCCTGACGCGCTTTGAGCCATTCGATTTGGAGGTCTGCTTTCAGCCGTAACATGTCTAAGAAAGTGTGGTGAGGCTGTACGAACGGATGTTTGCCCAGCGTCCGTTCGCCATGGACGTACGCCGCCCGGAAAGCCTCCTTCGTGACCGGCGCCGCTTCCGAGAGGTACGCTTGCCGGAGCACCTCCGACCAGTGCACGCCGTTGCTGTCTATCGTGCCGCCGTAGTCGAAGATAATCCCCCTGATATGATCCGGATGCAGCGTCATGGTTCACAGGAGGCCAACTGTTTTCCAAACGCCGCACAGAAACGCTCGTGCGTGAACACCAGGTATACCAGCATACCGTTGAGTACAGTCAGTTCGAATACGAAATACAGCCACGGTATGTCAATGAACAGGGCGATGAATAAAGCCATGACCCGCGTATTGAATGACAGCATGTTCGCATATTTCATCAGCGGAAGGCTCTTTAGGCGAAACGCCGCCCGGAATGATTCCGGTATGTCGCCGCGATACTTTTCACGGAGCAATCCCATCATACGCCGGAAATGAGGCGCCCAAGCCTCCTGCCCCACCGTATATTGAAGATAGAAATATTCAACCGGTTTGAGAACCCCGTCGCGTTTCCAGGTTCGTTTCCGGTAGTTTTCCCTCAATACGGCCGAGTCGGACAGTTCGCTCCCCGACTCGCCTTTCAGGAACCGCAAATGGATGTTCCGGTAATAATCCGCCATGGCGGCCTGCTTGCTGTGGCAAAACCCGGCGACGGCGGCCAGCAGCCATATCCAGCAGCCCCATAACGGCATCAGACGGAACGAGATTGCGGCGTAAATGGCGATGAACCACAGTTCACCGCTTGCCCCGTCCAGTATCCGTCCGAGCGGCGTTTTACGGCCTGTCATACGCGCCAACTGTCCGTCGGCGCTGTCGTACGAGTTTGCCCAGACAAGCAGCAGCATCCCGAACAGGTTCACTTTCAAACCGGGAAAATAAAAACAGATACCCGCCGCGATTCCGATGACGATGCTTATCACCGTGACGGTGTTGGGCGTTACGCCCAGCCGGTTAAAAAACAGCGCCCAGCGATAACCTACCGGACGGTAGAAATGAAGATCGATAAATTCTTCCGTATCCATCGACTTGAGTGTGGATTCGATGTCCCTTTTCAGTTGTTTGTTATTCATACTTTTCATATTTCAAAAATTCGATCCCGCCCACGCATGGATTTCGTCGAGGATACAGGCGACAATAGAGGGCACGGCGCTGTTGCGACAGGGGGCGAAACTCGGCCAGTCGTTGAAATCAATCAGCCGGAGACGGCCGTCTTCGGACACGATACAGTCTCCGCCGTAGATGCGGATGTTCAACGCCTCCGCCGCTTCGTTGCTGAGCGCCCGGAGCTGTTCCCCGGCAAACGGATAGCCTTTGGCGGTCCCGTTGATTTGCTCCAGTCCAAACTTGCTGTGCTGCATGTTCGACGGATAGAACCAGTAGAAAAAGGCGGTTCCGGCCACGCCGTAAAACTTAATCAAGTCGCCTGTGAGATGTTCGTTCACGACCACCGTTTCGATGCCCCGCATGGCAAATTCCTTCAAGATGTCTTTCGCTTCGTCGGGATGCCGCACGTAAGTCACATCCTCGCGGTGAATGGCGTGGAAATCGCCCCGTTTGACCCAGCAATTGCAAAACCCGGCTGCCTGGATGGCTTCGACCGGGTCTTCGTCCGTCCGGAGAAAGAGGCTGACCGGATGTGCGATCCCGTGCGAAAGCAGTCGCCGCGTCATTTTCTCGCGCGTGCAGTTTTCGATTCCATAAGCCGAATTGATGACCAGCCGCCCTTCGTCTTCGAACTGCTGCAATTTGCGGACAGCCTGGCGGTCGCGCACCATATTGAAGAGCACCTTTTCCGGTATTTCCCGCGTCAACAGGTCGGATTCGATGTATTCGTTCACCACAAAGCCCTTGCGGCGCAACTGTTCCGCCGTTTGCGAAAAAACGGCGGTGTCGTTCCCTATATGATTCGGAGAAAACAGATTCCCCCGGCGAATCCCGGCAATCGTTTGTTTCATTATGCGTATATTTTTTTTAGAAAGCGACTCCAAAGATATGGAAAAAAACCAACCCCGCCCCTTTCCCGCACAAGAAAGCAACGGAAGCAGCACGAAAATCCCGTCGTTGTTAATGATTAGTGGATAGGAGAATGGCGGTCGGTAGCGTCGTGACAGGACGAAGCGGTCCGATCCAACCGCAACTTCTACTCCTTTCCCTCCTAACGCCGCTTGCCTGACAACCGCCCTCTACTATACTGCACACGGTATAGTTTCGTGCATTGCCTGTCAGCATAGAAAAGGGCATCCGCCCACACGCCTTCTTGCCCGTCAGTTAAAACTCAATGTCATCAAGTTAAGCGCTAAAAGGCGGTAGTAGAGCATCCCGCCACCTTAGATTTGCATT
>JAITAY010000220.1 GCA_031283915.1 Tannerella sp. | reverse complement strand
GCCTGTCGGGGGGCAGGGGCATCAGCGCATTGAGAAAACTCGTCAGCAGATGAGGATGCGTCCCGAATATTCTCTTAAAGATCAAATCATTTTTAGGATCAAGATAACGTGCCATTTTTCTTTCATTTTTCATTATTGTTTCACACGTGACAAAGATACACAATAAATATGGTGTTCCCGTATGACTGTTTCAGGTTATGCTCCTTAGGTTCGACAACCTCATTTGCGCAAGTGTCGACAAAAACGCCCGGAAAAGAACTTGTAGTACGGTCAAAATGATAAACCTGCGTAACATGAATTTATTATATACATACAAAATGTTTCTTTTTGATGCGGCCGGCTGCGTTAATGCATCGCAGCCAACTGCGCTAATGTCCGTACTTCGGGATGCATCCCGGCGGGCAGGTGGGTTTCCGTGCCGTCGTACTCGCCGGGGATACGGATGGCCATGTTCACCAGACCTGTCCTGATTTCATAGCCGTCGGCCAGCAGATAGGTCATCAACTGTATACCGGCTGCCAGACCTTCTTCGACGATCTTGGGCGAGGTCGTGATGTTGTAAACTTCGGCCTTCGAGGCTATGCTGTGAATGTCCAGCGGCGTCTGCAGCACTGATCGGGCATAGTACTTCTTCTTTGCATTCGGCAAAAAGGCCGGAAAAAACTTGGTAACAATTCGATGAGTTACATCTCTTACTTCAAAATCTAACGACATACTGATTTCTTTTTTAACAATAAAACAATCTGTTTTTGGTTCTCACGGATATGAAATTGCTATCCGTTTGCGTTTCATTTTTATCTTCCATGACTTACATGTATGAGTATGGGCGCGAATAAAGAAAAAGAGATTGGAATGAACGTATTTTGAATGATAAATACTTCTCGGTTCATGCCCCTTCTGCCCTTTTCAGGAAAGGAAGGCGGGTCGATATCCAGCGCTACCGTAACGTTTCCGGACAGAGATGTTCTTTTTCGATATCCTTGAAATAGTTGTAAGTACCGACTTTCAGTTCGGAGCAGGCGGCTTCGTCGCACACGATGATTCCTTTCGGATGCAGTTGCAGCGCCGTAATCGTCCACATCTGGTTGACAGCGCCCTCGACAGCCTGCTGCAGGGCGCGCGCCTTGTTGTGGCCATTGACGACAATCAGCACCTCACGTGCGTCGAGCACCGTGGCCACGCCGACCGTCAGGGCGGTCTTCGGCACTTTGTTCCTGTCGTTGTCGAAGAAACGGGCGTTGGCGATGATCGTATCTTCGGTCAGCGTCTTGATGCGCGTACGCGAAGCCAGCGAAGATCCCGGCTCGTTGAAGGCGATGTGTCCGTCCGGCCCGATACCGCCCAGGAAGAGGTCGATGCCGCCGGCTGCCAGGATCGCCGCTTCGTAGGCGGCACATTCCTGTTCGAGGTCAGGCGCATTTCCGTTGAGGATATGCACATTTTCTGATTGTATGTCGATGTGACTGAAAAAGTGGTTCCACATGAAGGAACGGTAGCTTTCGGAATGACCCTCCGGCAGACCAACATATTCGTCCATATTGAACGTGACGACGTGACGGAACGATACGGCGCCACTCCTGTTCAGTTCAATCAGGCGCTTATAGGTACCCAGCGGCGATGAACCGGTCGGCAGTCCCAGTACAAACGGTTTTTCGGCCGTCGGCGCGGCTTTCCGGATGCGAGCGGCGATGTAACCGGCTGCCCATTGCGACAGTATTTCATAAGTCGGTTCGATAATTACTCTCATTGCTGTATTTATTTTATAGATAACGGAATCGTTGTTGCATTAAATCAGAATTTGTTTTGCCATCGCTTTTCCCAACTCCCGGCATTTCCGGTATGTTTCGTCGTTCATGGCCTGTTTCTGTTCGATCGGCACGCCGACCGTTTCCCACTTCATGGATTCTGCGAAAGCGGCTAAGCGTTTGACGGCCATCCCCGCCCAAGTGAACGAGCCGAAGTAACCGAACAGACGGCCTTTTATTTCGCGGGTCTCAATCTGTTTCAGGATGGATTCGACGGCCGGGAAAAGCCGTCCGCTGTATGTCGGACTGCCGACGAGCAGTCCCCGGTATTTGAAGACGTCCTTCAGCATATAGGAAGGATGGGTTTTGCTTGCGTCGTGCAAGATAATTTCCCGGACGCCATGCTCCGAGAGCGCGGCGGCCACCGTTTCGGCCATCTGTTCGGTATGCCCGTACATACTGCCGTAGAGGATCGTCACGCCCGTTTCAGCTTCGTAGTGGCTAAGCCGGTCGTAAAGATCGACGGCGTCGGCGCAACGTTCGCGCCAGACCGGACCGTGTGTGGGGCAGATGGTTTGAATGTCCGGCAGAGACAGCTTTTGCAGCAGTTTCTGGACGGGATTGCCGTATTTGCCGACGATATTGGCGTAGTAGCGTATCATTTCATCCCAGTAGCGGTCGGCGTTGATCTGCGAATCGATCACGCCGCCGTCCAACGTGCCGTAAGTGCCGAGAGCGTCGGCCGAGAAAAGAATCCGGTCTGTTTCATCGTATGCAACCATCACTTCCGGCCAGTGTACCATCGGGGCCATGTAGAACCTCAAGCGATGATGTCCCAGCTCGAGGATATCGCCTTCCTTGACCTCATGCAATCCCTCCGTAATGCCGTAATAGCCGGCCAGCATACCGAACGTATGCTTGTTGCCGACAATCCGGAGACCGGGATACAACTGCCGCAATAAACGGATGCAGCCGGAATGATCTGGTTCCATGTGGTTTACGATCAAATAATCAAGCGGGCGTCCGTCCAGGACTTCCTCGATCTTGCGGAAAAAGAGGTCGGAATAGCAGATGTCAACCGTATCAATCAATGCCGTTTGCTCATCCGTAATCAGGAATGAATTATACGAGACGCCGTTTGGCAGCGGCCACAAATTTTCGAAAAGCGCTTTCCGGCGGTCGTTGACGCCGACATAACAGATGTCACTTGCGATCTTTTGCATTGCGATATGAATAAGTGATCGGTTTCCTTTTCAGCGCCCGCCAGACAAAGAAGATGCCAGCCAGTACGAAGGGGATGCTCAGCCATTGTCCCATGTTGAGCATCATATCGGCCTCGAAATCTTCCTGATTGTTTTTCAAAAATTCAATAAAGAATCGGGCCGTAAAGATGCAGATCATGAAAAGCCCGAAGATAAAGCCTTCCTTCTTCCAAGCGTCTTTCTTAAAGTAGAGCCACATGCAGAGCGCGAAGGTAAGCAAATAGCAAACGGCCTCATAGATTTGGGTCGGGTGGCTGGGCGCGGAGAAAATGGGTTCGGCGCCCTGACGCCACGCATGCAGGTTCTCGATGAAACGGAAACCCCACGGCAAATCCGTCGGATGACCGTAAATCTCATGATTCATCAGATTGCCCAGACGTATCAGCGCAGCCACCAATCCCGTCGGGGTAACCAGTTTGTCGAATGTCCACAACATGTTCCGGTGCGACACGTACTTGGAATAAAACCAAATGGCAATAATAATCCCCAGCACGCCGCCGTGACTGGCTAATCCGCCCTCCCAGACTTTCAGTATTTCGACCGGATTGGCCAGATAGTTACCCGTTTCGTAGAACAGGCAATGCCCCAGCCGTGCCCCGATAATGGTACCCACAGCCGTGTAATACAGCAACGGATCCAGCCATCCGGGAGGAATGCCTTCCCGTTTCCACATGCGTTCCACAATTTTATATCCTGCGGCAAAACCGATGATAAACGCCAGCCCATACCAGCGTATTTCCTTTGACCCGATGGAAAAAATAGCCGGGTCAACCGTCCATGTAATTTCTGCGATTGTCATAACTTCTGAATTTTGGAGGGCAAAGATAATTCAAAGATTCAAAAGATGCAAGGATTTAAAAAACCAGGGGCTACGAAATAAAACGCCGCCAATTCGGATTTTTCAGGAGGTTGGCGCTGGCCTGGCCTTCCCTATCCGACTGAGCGGCTAAAACTCGGAGACACGGAGTACACAGAGAAAAAAAGCTCCGTGTGACTCTGTGTCTCCATGTTTTTTGGGCAGTTTCTGCGTTCCGCAGGTATCACGCCTTATCTCTGTAAAAGTATCTGCTCCGCAATCCAGTCGCCGACGTCCGAGGTGGAGCGGGGATGTGAGCGGGTGAGGTCTTCGGTGACCACGCCGGCCTCTATGGACGCGGTAACGGCCTGACGTATCGCGCGGCCTTCGCCCGACAACTGAAAGGCATACTCAAACATCAGTGCGGCGGACAGAATCGCGGCAACAGGATTGGCGATGTTTTTCCCGGCTGCCTGCGGATAAGAACCGTGTATCGGCTCGAATACCGACGTGTGCACACCGACGGAGGCCGACGGCAACATCCCCAGCGAACCGGTTATCACAGAGGCTTCGTCCGTCAGGATATCGCCGAACATGTTTTCCGTCACCAGCACATCGAAACTCTTCGGCCACTGCACCAGACGCATCGCCGCGTTGTCGACAAACATGTATTCGGTCTCGACGGACGGATATTCGCCGGCAATCTCCTGTGCCACCTGGCGCCACAGTCGCGACGTCGCCAGCACATTGGCCTTGTCTATCACAGTCACCTTCCGGCGCCGCGACAGGGCGTAGTCGAAAGCCAGCCGTACGATACGGTCAATCTCTCCGCGCGAATAGAGGCAGGTATCATAGGCCGTCTGCCCGTCCTCGCTGCGTCCCTGCGGCTGGCCGAAGTACAGGCCGCCCGTCAGTTCGCGGATGCACAGCAGGTCGACGCCCTCGACCAATTCCGGGCGCAGAGGGGACTGGTGCAGCAGCGAGGCAAACGTCGTCACCGGACGGATGTTGGCATACAGTTCCAACTGCTTGCGCATGGCCAGCAGACCTTGTTCCGGACGGACTTTCGCCGAGGGGTCATTGTCGTACCTGGGCGAACCGATAGCCCCGAACAGGACGGCGTCGCTTGCCATGCAGAGTGCATGTGTCTCGTCCGGATAGGGATTACCCGTAACGTCTATCGCGCTGGCGCCCACGATGGCTTCCTGCACGGAGAGTTTGTGATTGAAGCGTGAGCAGACGGCTCGCACTGCTTTCATCGCCTGCACAGTGACTTCCGGGCCGATGCCGTCGCCCGGTAATACGGCTATGTTCAGTTTCATTGTCGTCAGTTTCTTTTAAAGTAAATGTATTTCGGCTCCATCGGGACATAAGTGTCGTCGTCCCAGAGGGTACTCGTGAGCATCAGGTCTGCACTGTAACGGTTGCAGGCGATGGGGACGTTGTGTACGCGGCACTGGCGGAGCAACATCTGAATGTCGGCCTCATGCGGCTGGGGATTCAGGTCGTCAATCAGGAATATTGCCAGGTTGATTTCCTTGCGTACCACCATGGCGGCAATTTCCGCATCTCCGCCCAGCGGTCCGGAATGCATGCAAGTGACCTCGGCCTGGATCCCTTTTTCCCGGAATGCCTCGGCAATCAATCCCCCGGTCGTACCGGTACATATCAAACGGTGAGGCGAAAGGAAACCGGCGTTATGGAGCGACCATTCTACCATATCGGCCTTCCGCCTGTCGTGTGCCACAAGGGCAATGTTTAATCTTCTGTTCATAATCTATATTAATAACAATCACTTTTCTATCCTGTTCAACATCTTTACGGTTGCCTTGATGGCAGCTTCTATCTGGTCGGCGTCCAGACCGCGCGTTTTAAATTCCACCCCTTCATGACGCCAGCTGATGATCGTCTGCACAAAGGCATCCGTACGTCCGCCGGGCGGAATGGAGACGGCATAGTTCGTGAGCATCGGGAAGGGACGGTTCAACGACTTGTATATCTTGCGCAGGGCGTGGACAAAAGCGTCGTACTGTCCGTCGCCCGTGGCCGTTTCCTCGTAGCTCTTTCCCTGTATCTCGATTTTCAGCGTTGCCACCGGCTTCAGTCCCTGCGCCAGGGAGAGGGAATAGTTCAGGATGCGGATTTTATTTTCCTGCACATCGTAGCGCAGGACGTCGGAAATGATGTAGGGCAAGTCTTCCTGGGTGACGATTTCCTTTTTGTCGCCCAGTTCGATGATGCGTTCGGTGACCTTGCGCATTGACTCCTCGTCCATCTCGATGCCCAGCGCCTCGAGGTTGCGGCGGATGTTGGCCTTGCCGGACATTTTGCCCAGCGCGTATTCCCGCATCCGGCCGAAGCGTTCGGGCAGAAGGTCGTTGCAGTAGAGGTTGTTTTTGCTGTCGCCGTCGGCGTGCACGCCGGCACACTGGGTGAAGACATGTTCCCCGATGACGGGGCTGTTTGGGGCGATATGGATGCCCGAATACATTTCCACCATCTTGCTGACGTGATTGATGCGTTCCTCGCGGATGGAGGTTTGCCGCTTCAGGTGGTCGTGCAGGACGGCCACGACACTGCTCAGCGACGCATTGCCCGCACGTTCGCCCAGGCCGTTGACGGTTGCATGTACGCCGCGGACGCCCGCCCGCACGGCTGCGCAGACGTTGGCCACGGCCAGGTCGTAGTCGTTATGGGCATGGAAGTCGAAATGCACACCGGGATAGCGTTCCAGCATCGCTTCGCAGCAGGCGCGGGTTCGTTCCGGTTCCAGGATGCCGAGCGTGTCGGGCAGCATGATGCGCCGGACGGCGGGCAGTGGCAGCAGGGCGTCCGTTAAGCGGAAGACGTATGCGGGCGAATCGGCCATGCCGTTAGACCAGTCTTCCAGATAGACATTGACGGTCATATCCGCCTGAGCCGCCAGGCGTACCTGTTCCGTGATGTCGGCGATGTGTTGCTCCGGCGTCTTGCGGAGCTGTTCGGTCAGGTGTCTCAGCGAACCCTTGCATAGCAGGTTCATCACCCGGCACCCGGTCGACCGTATCCATTCGACCGAAGCGCCGCCGTCTACAAATCCCAGCACCTCCAGACGCGACAGATTGCCGGTCTGGGCAGCCCATTGCGCCAGTTGCCGGACGGCCTTGAACTCGCCCTCGGAAACCCGCGCCGAGGCCACCTCTATCCGGTCTACCCGCAGTTCGTTAAGCAGCAGCCGTGCAATGGCCTTTTTCTCGTGAACGGAGAAGGAAACGCCATTGGTTTGCTCGCCGTCGCGCAGGGTGGTATCCAGTATCTCTATCATGATCGGATGGTTTTATTACCTGAACCGTTCCATTTCGCAGGCTTCAATCCGGTCTTTGCGGCTCAGCAGGTAGTCGATGTCGTCCAGCCCCTGCAGGAGGCAATCGCGCTTGTATGCATTGATTTCGAAGGATTCCGCGACGCCGCTGGCGTTGTTGGTGATCAGGCGGTTTTCGAGGTCTACGGTCAGCGTCATGTGCGGGTCGTCGGCGGCGCAGGCGAAGATGCCGGCCAGGAATGCGGGCGTGACCACGACCGGCAGCACGCCGTTGTTGAGTGCATTGCCCTTGAAGATGTCGGCAAAAAAGCTGGAGACTACTGCCCGGAAGCCGTACCCTGCGATCGCCCAGGCGGCATGTTCGCGGCTCGAGCCGCAGCCGAAGTTTTTCCCCGTCACCAGTATTTCCCCCCGGTAAGTATCGCCGTTCAGGACGAAGTCCGGATTCGGCTTGCCGTCCCGGTCGTAGCGCCAGTCGCGAAACAGGTGCTCGCCGAAGCCTTCACGTGTGGTAGCCTTCAGGAAGCGCGCCGGGATGATCTGGTCCGTATCCACGTTTTCCAGCGGAAGCGGCACGACAGCAGATGTCAGTTTATTGAATTTGAAAGACATGAAACAGAATGATTCATTGTTAAGTATTCATTATTAGTTGTCCGGATGGTCCATGCGGCTGTACCGAAAAAGACAGCCGGCAGAAGACAGTCTGTTATTCGCCACAGCAACCGAACATGGTTGCTGCCGGTCGCGACTGTTCTGCCAGCTGTTGTATGGTTCCGGTTTTTTCCTCACGGAATGACTGCATTCAGAATGGGTCCGAAGGGGCCTTTCTGTCCGCGGGTATTTTCCCATCGGAGGGCGAAATAGAGGATCTTGCCGCGCTGTTCGTCGGTAAAGTCGAGTACGAACGGCGTGCGCGTATCGAACGACGAATGCTTGAGGTCGTCCAGGTGCACCTCGCTGAAGGTGTCTAACACCTCCCAGAGGATTTCGGCGCCGTGCACTCCGTCCGGCTTGCCCTTCTTGTGAATGCCGTCGTTTTCGTAGAAACTGATTTTCACCCGGCGCATCTGCGACGTGTCGGTATCGGCGTCCGGGTTTGTGTCCGGTATCCGCGCAGGTGTACGACTGCTGTTGCGCAGGGGCATGCCCATGCTTTGCAGGTCGTCGTTGGTCACCAGCGGATTACTCTTCAGGAAGCCGGTATACAGTTGCCTGTATACCGCCACAAAGGCATCTTCCGCTTCATTGAGTTTGACGGTTTTGGTCGGCGTGCGTTCCGCCGGATTTTTCCAGCCCTGGAACGCGGCAAGGAAGGTGTTATACTTCGGTGAAAATTCCGTATCCACCCAGGTACCCTGCATGGTGCCCGCGCCAAAACCCATCCGGCTGCGATTTTCCGTCTCCGACAGATAAGTCCATGTCTGAATAGCCTGATCGTAACGGGCTTCGCGATTAGCGGGAATCCAATCTTGATGATGTGTTGACATACTTTTTTATTTTTTATGTTGTTAATAAATTGACTTAACCGAATTTGGTAGCTACCAAACCTGAATTTTGAACTACCAAACTCTGTCCGGTAGCTACCAAACTGAAATTCCGAACTACCAAACTCTGTCCGGTAGCTACCAAACCTGAAATTTGAAATACCAAACTCTGTCCGGTAGCTACCAAACTGAAATTTTGAACTACCAAACTCTGTCCGGTAGCTACCAAACCGAAATTTTGAACTACCAAACTTTGTCCGGTAGCTACCAAACTGAAATTTTGAACTACCGGACTCTATCCGGTAGCTACCAAACTGAAATTCCGAACTACCAAACTCTGTCCGGTAGCTACCAAACCGAAATTCCGAACTACCGGATTTAATTCGGTAGTTCCCGAATCCGAATTTTGAGTTCCCGTATTTGGTTGGGTGGTTTGAAAATTCAAATGTTTAGTCGGGCAAATATACAAATTAATTCCAGATGCGGTTCATCTAAAGGCGATTTTTTTTGTTAAATCTTTTTGTGGGATGTCCTGCCAAACAACGTACGGGAAAAGAAAAGAAGGGGGGCCTCTGCGCTCTTTGCAGTAAACGGAGAATACGAATGATATTATACTGCGCGGTATAGCTTTGTGCATTGCCCGTCAGCATAGAAAAGGGCATCCGCCCACACGCCTTTTTCCCCGTCGGCTAAAGCCCAATGTCATCAAGTTAAGTGCTAAAAGGTTGTAGTAGAGCATCCCGTTAGGGATGCATCCTTAACAGGATGCAATACAGGGTTATACCGGTTTATCTACCGGGCGATGCATCCCTGGCGGGATGCCGGAAACAAAATCTTAACTTGATGACATTGAGTTAAAACGGACGGTAATGTGGGGGGGATTGGGCTAAAGCCCTGCGGAGGCGCTGTTGCACTTTTTTTTCTAACCACTAACCACCTCTTTATGCACACAACAATACCGCGTGCAGTATAGTAGCCAGTAGAATAGTAGTCGGCAGTTCTGTGATACGACGAAGCTGTCCGCTCAAACCCTCACGTTTACGCCTTTCCCTCCA
>JAITAY010000131.1 GCA_031283915.1 Tannerella sp. | reverse complement strand
ATAAAACGTTTCGATTACGACGGCTGGGGAAACCTGTCAAAAACGATCTTTGAAGATGGAAGCGCTAAACATCGCAATCCCCTTGGACGCAGGATAGAAAAGCAGTTCGGCAACGTATTTAGCCGCTGAGTCTGGGACGGCAACGTACCGCTGCACGAACAAGGTTCTCACTACCCGCCGGACTGGGACGAAGTAAACAAAGTAGTTTACGACCGGGAAACAAAATACCCGCTCATCACTTGGGTATTTGAGGAAGGCGCGTTTGTCCCTGCCGCGAAAATCACTGAAAAACAGAAACTTTCGATAGCAACCAACTACTTGGGTACGCCGGAAGCGATGTATCGTGAGGACGGCGAGGCGGTGTGGATATACGAGTTGAACTCCTATGGGAAGGTACGGGACTTTAAAGGGTTGAGTAAGACGGAATGTCCGTTCCGGTATCAGGGGCAGTACGAGGATGCGGAGACAGGTTTATATTACATCGGTTTAGATATTATTCGCCGGAGGAGGGGATGTATTTGAGTCAGGATGATTGGATTGGCGGGAGGTAATCCAACGCTGTATGGATATGTCAAGGATGTGAATAGCTGGGTGGATGTGTTCGGATTGGATATAACCACTTCTAATGGAATAAAAAAACTGGATTTGCTGGACATGGAGTTAACAGGGCAATAGAGAGAGGCGTTTCTCCAACAAGTATTCTTGATTTTGTTAAAAATTCAAAAAAAGATGAAGTTAAATTTGTAGTATGGGTAGACCCTTTCAACGATTTATTGGAATGAAAGCAGAAGTGGTTATTAATTCAACAACGGGAAAGATTGTATCTATTAATCCGACTTCAACTAAAAAAGCTAAAAAATTATATGAGGATGAAAATTAAAATAAATGAAAAACAATATGTTTTCTTACAAAAATTAACAGAAAAACAATCAGTACATATAAGTGTACTATCTACGAATAATGATATTATTATTGAAATATCAGAAGAAGATGCAGAAAAAATAAGAGATTTAGCCTCTGAATATATTGATATTTATGGATTTGATGAAAATTATGAACTGACAAATTTTGGTCAATTAGCAGAGAATTTAATAGATATTTTATATATATGATGTACCTTCCTGCTCGGCGCAGGCTCTGCTTACGTCGGGTTAAAATAGCGAAGCTCCTGCTTCGCAAACAAGGCTGCAGCCTTGTTTTTGTTCAAGCCCAGATTTGAAGAGGTGGCCGGAATGTAAAAGAAAACTCGTACCTTTGGACCTCGAACGACGGCTTCTCCAAATCATAACCAACGGCAAGGTAAAACGTTTCGATTATGACGTCTGGGGTAACCTGTCGAAAACGATCGTTGAAGATTGAAACGTGGAGCATCGCAATCCCGACCGGTCGGGCAACCTGTTTGAACGCCTCGACCGCAAAGACAGGAAGTACGAACGTGGCGGCCAACTGCTCAAGACGGAAAATTGGGAGTAGAAGTACGACAACAAAGATAACTTAATTCGCAAAAAGGACAAACACGGCGCGAAGTGGCGTTACGAGTGGAACGATGCGGGTATGCTCTCGAAAGTTAAACACCCGGACGCACAGGAAGTAACATTCAAGATGCCCTTGGACGCAGGATAGAAAAGCAGTTCGGCAACGTATTTACCCGCTGGATATGGGACGGCAACACACCGCTGCACGAACAGGGTTCTCACAACACGCCGGACTGGGACGAAGTTAAAAAAGAGATTTACGACAGGGAAACGAAATACCCGCTCATTACTTGGGTGTTTGAGGAAGGAACATTTGTTCCGGCTGCAAAAATCACCGAAAAGCAGAAGCTTTCGATAGCAACCAATTCCTTGGAACACCAGAAGCAATGTATCGCGAGAACGGTGAAGCAGTCTGAACGTGCGAGTTAAACTCCTATGGGAAGGTCAGGGATTTTAAGGGTTTGAGCAAAACGGAATGTCCGTTCCGGATCAGGGACAGTATGAGGATGCGGAGACGGGGTTGTATTATAACCGGTTCAGATACTATGATCCTTTACCCAATTGGATTAGAGGGAATCCAACTATCTATGGGTATGTCAAGGATACCAATAGCTGGATAGATGTATTGGGATTAGACTGTAAAAAAGTTAAACAATTACAAGAAGGAGAAGCAGGAACCATTGTGACGGTAAAGTTATACTGCACACGGCATAGTTTTGTGCATTGCCCGTCAGGGTAAACATATCCATAGAAAACACCGGCTGTCAACGTGCCGGATTGCCCGTCAGGGCATTCATCTCCTGTTTATGAATCCCCTGACGGGGAACAGGGAAAAGGGATACCTGTTTTTCTATTGATATGATTCCCCTGCGGGGAAAATATGCACCTGCACAAAATCATACCGCGTAAAGTATAAATTACAGTGGTTAGCGGTTCGCAGAATCGCGACGGGAGTTCCGTGACCGCATGAAACAATCTCCCCGGCTGCTGCTGCTTTTTCGCACAACATCGCTTTCCTTCCTGCCGTCTGCCGTTCACTGACTGCTAATCGCTAACCACTAACCGCTCCTCATTCGTTCAGGTGCGTGCAATAATAAACGTGACGGTTTTTTTGCCGCGATATTTTGCTTTACCCGTTATCGTACATTCGGCGTTCCCGACATTTACATTGTTTTTATACGACAGATTATAGTCCTTCCCCAGTTCAAGTTTGACGGTACCCGATTTCTCGGTGACATAAAGCACATCGGGCATCGGCGTTACGGGTTGCCCTGTGTATACCTGCTGTTTAATCGGAGCCGGTTCACAGGCGGCAATATCGTATTTGGCATGATGATACTGCGCATTTAGCCGGTCGATTTCGGGATTGAGTTTCGTGATCAGCGTAAAAACCGAAGGCATGTTACCCAGTATGGCAGCAGAATTAATCTTCTTTACCATACGGTGATAGATGATATCCATCTGCTTGCGTATATCCCGCACGTTACTTTCCGGTTTTTGGGCGTTGTGGGCGTCGCGATGTGCGATGAGGGATACCAGTTCTTCCAGTGAGGTCTGTATTTCGACCGTCCAGTTATTAAAGCCAAGCATGGTAACATAGGCGCTGCAATCGCCGTTAAGGTGATTGAGGATAGCGTTTGCCGAAGCGATTTCGTCGTCATAAGCCTTCCTGACGGCATCCCGGTAATTTTTCAGCATGACGAGAAGCAGTCGTGCCGATTCCGCCCGGACAGGGTCAAGATCCCGCGTTGCGGCGTTCGTCTGCGCCGTCAGTCCGGTGATGGCCGCATCCAGGCGCTTGTCCGCAACAACAATCAGCTCCGTATCCGGGCTTTTGTTCACCCATTCCAGATGCTGTTCCACCAGCGCCTCCAACAGGTTATACTCAACATAATCATTGCCGAGAAGCGCCACGATATCGGGAGCTTCAGCTACACCGTTAGTGAATGACCTTGCGAATGTGTAATACGTTCCATTCGGCAGTGTCTTTGTGTGAATCACATTCAAAATACTGTTCATATCCATAGTTCTATTTATTTAATTTATAATAATGGTATAATTGTTTTCATGTAAAAAAATCCTTGCCGCATTTCATTGCGACCATTCCGACGACCTGAAACGGTCTTGCCCCGCACGGGGGCAACCCTTCCGACAGCCTGAAATACGCTTGCCCCGCACGGGGGCAACCATTCCGCAGGCCTGTACCTGCCTTGCCCCGCACGGGGGCAAGCCCTTTATCCGGCGTCTGTGCGCAGGAGCGACTGCCCGTCAGGACACAATGAGCAAGTGATATAAAGGCCGTTCTATTCATTCCTTTTATTTTTGAACTTGATTATGATGTCCTTCTTTCTGTTTTCGGGCGATACATTCAGCGATTCTATCTTTCCGTTTTTGACGGCGCCCTGTATGACGGCATTGTTTTTCAGACGCAGCCTGAACGAGCCGTCCCATTCCGCCGGCCAGGCAGGGAGAACGTATATCCTGTCTCCAACCTCTTGTACTACCATTCGCTGGAGCGCGATGCTGCCGGAACCGTTATGATCGAAGTCGGGCACATGGTCGGGCACTTCGGCTCCGAACATCGGCAGGAGCATGTGCGTGCTGTACGCAGACCAGCGATGAATCAAGCCTTCTTTTGCTTCCTCACTCATGCCGGCATAAGCGTACATGATCTGGTCCTGTGTCCAGCAGCGGTAACCGTACATGTTTTTGAACAGTCGTTTTTCTATTGTTCTGGCAACGATGTCTTCCGTCCCGTGCCCGATTCCGAACAGCGGGAAGGGGAATACGGCGTATAATTCTCCGTTTTCGGTATTGTCGATCTGTTCGTACTTTTCAGCCGGCAGGATATATTGCGTTCCGTCTTCACCGGCAAGCGCGATTTTCGGCAACAGCTTCCGTACCCTTTCCCAGTCCTTACGGTCTGCCTGCGGGATATTTTTTTCCTTCAACAGGCCGTCGATCAGATAATGCAGTCCGGCCACGTCGGGCGTGGGATTGGTCGCCTCCCGCCATGTTTCGAGCACCTGCGAAGGATAGAGATACAGCTTGCCTTCTTTGTCGCGTCCGTAGTGCAGGTCGAAAAAGCGAATCATCTCCCGTGCGAGGGGGACGACCGTGTCCCGGAAGAATGTTTCGTTGCGGGCATAGCGGTACAGGTCGAGCGCCATCACAGCCAGTTCCAGTCCTGAATTGTAGTGATAGTTATGCGTCCCTTTGGCAACGGGCGCTTCGCCTTTCTTCGGTATCCGGACGGGTTTGTTTCCCAGCTGGGACGATTCGGCAATTTCATAGCCGGTCAGCTGTGTATTTTCACGATAATGGGCGCCGTCGTGTCCGAACCATTGCTTTGTGATGGCTTTTCGCAAATCGAGTATCGAAAAGTAGTAATTGAAAAACGGGCGCATGATATCGAAATCTCCCGAGGCGAGCATCGGCCAGTAGAGCAGTCGCTGATTCTGAAACGTGAAACGGTTTCCCCAGTCGCGTTCATCGGCACTGTATATCTGTCCGTTGTTTCTCCGGTAATTCGGCATGGGCACGTTAAATATTCCGCCGTTAAACTGCGTCTGGTATTCGCCCCGTCCCTGACATGCCATGATGTACCGGCCTACGTTGTAGGACTGTGCAACGATGTATCCGCCGTCTTTTTCGCCGCGTTTACCCGGTGCGGCCGGCGCGGCCGGTTTTTCGCGTTCTTCCGGCGGCAGGGTATGGTCCGACGCCGTGATCCAGCTTCTTTCCCAGAATGATTTCCACCACTCGCAATGACGGTCGTATGCCTGCGTACGGTCGTATCGGGCAAGGATATTACGGGCTTCCGTCACCCATTCGCCGGTGTTTTCGACCTGTCGTGTCAGCGAGGCGATTTCTATCGAAAACGATTTTCCATAACCGGTGAACGAACCGTTTTCGGGCTTCAGTTCCCCGACCTGCATGACGTTGCCGAATGTCCGGTACTTGTAGGGGTCGGGATGCCGGTTGAGCATTTCTTCAATTTCGTAATATTTCAAATCATCCCGATAACAACTCCTCGCTCCGTTGGAGTGATACCATACGAGATGCCGGTCGTGTGTTTCGACCCGGTCATGCGATCCGTCGGCGCGCTCCCAAAATTCGGGAGTGATTTTGATGTCCATCTCCCTGTCCGACCGGATATCCGCATGATAAACCGGGCTGTTTGCATCTGCCCACACTTTGATGCTGACATGATTGTCGCAGATCATGTCATGCGAGGTGATGTCCACACATCCTTCGACGAGATTCAGCGTCTGTCCGTAATACGAACCCTGCCAGGTGGAAAACGGGTTCGGATTCATCCGGATCCGGATGCACCCCGTCTTCCATACATTTCCGTTCCAGTCGAAAGCGTCTGTTTTGCCCAGCAGCAGAAACAGTTCGCCGTCGTTGATGCAGTACACATTGGCGCCCAGGTCGCCGTTGCCGACGGGCAGCGAGGCGGTGGCGTCACTGCCGCCCCAGTTCCATTTTACATTATATTTCGATACGTCAAAGCCGTTATTCTCCGACGTCTGCGCTCCAAGTTTGCCCCCCGTTATCAGGGTGAAAGCAAACATCCCTAAAACGATGCTGTTCCGTATCATGACTGCTATGGATGGTTGTCCCGTTACTTATTTGTTCTCCCAGGTATAAATCATGGCGTCGCCCGGGTCTACCTCGATCGTAGAGGCGTAGATGTTTGCCGGGACGAGTGTTCCGTCTTTCTGCACTTTCCGAACGGTGTCGTCGACGATCAGCGTCAGTTTCATCGGCTTCATATAATCGCGGTTGACAATCACAAGGAAGCGGCCGGTTTCTTTCTTGAGCAGCGAGACCACCGCGCCGCCTTCGCCCGTCTGCAACAGTTTGACGGGCGGCATGCCGGGAGGATTCTCCTCCCTCAACCGTTTGGTGATATGCGGCGAAGGCGTGAATTTGCCCGTATGCCATACGTCGATTACCGTAGACTTGAAGAATACGCCGGACAGCGCCTTGATTTCGAGATTGACGAGCTTGATGCGATCATAAACTTCCGTGCGTTTTCCGAAGGATATCGGCGCGTGATGATAGTCTTGATAGCCCGCGCCGGAATACGAAAAATACTGCAATGCCTGCGCTCCGTAAGCGAGGTTGCTGTACATCTGCAAGCGAAGCTGTGCGACGGTGGGGACAGGGTAGATGCGGTGTGCTACCGAAAGCGTGTATGCCCAAAACGGCATACCGTGCTTCTGCGACACATAACGGATTTCTTCGAGATTTTCATACCACTGTTCGCGGAGCTGGGTCTCTTCGTCGCTGATTACCGGATAATGGTCGAACGAAAGAAAGCCGGTCGGGACTTCCTTCACAAAGCGTTCGAGGTATTCGCGGTAGGAAGACACGCCGTACAGTTCCTTCCCCTCCAGGCCAAGCTGATGGAAGGTGGCATAGTTGGGTAAGAGGTTGATGTAGCAGTCATGGTTCGGATCGACGGCCTGAATCTTCCTGACCCACTCGCCCGCCGCTTTAAATTCGTTCACCGGAGGTTCGTCGCCCAGGATGTATCCTGCAAGTGCGGGATGGTTCATCACGCTTTTTACCGTCTTCTCCGTATCGGTTTTTAAGTCGTCGGAACAGAGGAACACTTTTAATCCCGCTTTCTGTGCCTCGTCCAGCGCATCGGCGTATCCCCAGCAGGCATCGATGCCGGCGTCTTTCATATCGCGAAATCCCTCCACGTTGATCCCGCCATAGGTGATGATCGGTATCTCTCCGTCCTTTTTCAGCCGTTCCTGCGCAAAACCGTTTATAGTTATACTTGCCAGAAGAACAAGTACTCCGTAATTTACTCTTATCATTTCTATCTTTTGTTAGTTATTTATTCCTCATTTATTATTCGTCAGTGAAACAGACAGCTTGCAGGTGTCCGATGACCGGATTCGAATGACGCGACAAATATAAGAAAGTATTATGACTTTCCCGCCGGTTTACGGAAAAAGAAGCTGTTGCGAATATGGGTTCTCTTCCCTCTGCAAAATTATATGCCATTTTAACACGGAGACACAGAGGACACGGGGGTTTTTCCTCATCTGTGCTTGCTTGACGGAAGGCCCTGTCTTCTTCGTGTCTTTTTTTTTCATGAAATACTGCCGGGAAGGCACGGAGGACGACGTGGAACAACTTCCGTGTACTCCGTATCGGGAATGATGCGTATGTGTTATTTATCCCGTATCCCCGGGACGGGCGGAAGGGTCTTGATTTTGGAGCAGGCATAGGGAAATCCGAAATTTTCGCGTACTTTTGTGCGCTTTAAAAGAGGAATATGTCAGGGAAAAATCAATTCGGGAGATTGCTTGTGATCCTGCTGGCGACATGGGTTGTCTGTATCGGGATGTACTGGTTGCCGGAAGAGTGGGCGGGCATCGCGGTCAGGAAGATAGACCTTTTGTCGGATATACGTATTCACCCGGCAGACTGTGCGATCGATTCCCTCCTGCTTGAGGAAGCGAACAGCACAGGACGTCCGGATACGATTCCTCCGGCCTCGCCGGACGACAGCCTGTCTACGGCTGCCCGACGCGATTCGGCCTACCGGCGGTTAGTCACGGAGAAAGGGAAAGCCGATTCGCTGCCGGCATTGATCGAAGACTTTTCGACGGAACATACGGGCTTTTCACACTTCTTCACGGCGCTGAATCGCATTGCCTTGCTGAACCGTCCGGTACGGGTGGCTTTTCTGGGCGATTCCTTTATCGAAGGTGATATTCTGGTAGCTGATTTCAGGGCGAAGATGCAGGCGCATTTCGGTGGGCATGGCGTCGGATTTGTGCCGGTGGCCTCCGGGACGGAGCAATACCGTCCGACCGTGTACCAGCGTTCGAAAGGGTGGGAGACCCATTCCCTGCTGACTGATAAGAGACGCGCCTACGTTCTCTCCGGTTTGCTCTTCGAAGCGCAGGCGGACAATCCTTCCATCACGTTTAAAACAGTCGATTTCTATCCGGGACTGGAGCAGGTCTCTTCCGTGAAGTTTCTTTATTTCCGGAATGAAGCGGCGGAGATGCGTCTGGTTTGCAATCGCGGACAGGATACGCTGACGGCTGTCCTGCCCTCGACCGACGGGGTGATGCAGTATGAAACGGAGGGCGTTTTCACGGACGGACGCTTCCAGTTCCGCAACGCCAAAGGCTTGCAGGCGCTGGGCATTGCGCTGGAAGACAACACCGGCGTGGTGGTGGACAATTTTTCGTTACGCGGCAATTCCGGCGTGACGCTCAGCCGGCTGGACGAGGGCAGTTGCCGGAAATTGAATGAAATTCGTCCCTACGATCTGATTGTGCTGCAATACGGGTTGAATGTGGCAACGGAAAATCTGCACAATTATGACTGGTACCGGGAGCAGCTGGCAGGGGTTATCCGCCACGTACAACAGTGTTTCCCGACGTCCGACATTCTCCTGCTGGGCGTGTCGGACCGTAGCCATTACCGCGACGGCGCCTTCCGTACCATTCCGGCCGTTGTCTCGCTGCTGAAGGCGCAGCGCCGGGCGGCCGAAGAAACGCAGGTGACTTTCTGGAACACCTTCCGGGCGATGGGGGGCGAGAACAGCATGGTGCGCTATGTGAAAAACCGCTGGGCAAGCAAGGATTACACGCATTTGAGCTTCAGGGGCGGACGCGAGCTTGCCGACGCACTCTACAGGGCGTTGATGCTGGAAAAGGGATGGTATGATGAAATGGAACAAACAGCAAACAAGGAATATGAACCGGAATAATAAAAACCTGAAACGCCGTTGCGCCGGAACTGCTTTGCTGGCGGTTATCCTGGCCGGCTGGTTCGGAAGTCTGTCTTTCCTGCCGGAACGGCGTGCAGCGGAGCCGCCGGCGGCGGAACGGGCGATATCGCCCCGTGCCGCGCTGACGGACAGCGTCAACGTGCAACTCCCGTTTGCCGTCGATTCGCTTTGCCGGGTGAACGACCCGTCCCGTTCCTTAGACGATTTTCTGAATAAGCTGGACCAGCTGCTGGCCGGTAAGGATACAATCGTGCGGATTGTCCATCTGGGCGATTCCCATGTGCAGGCCGGTTTCTACAGCGGACAGGTGATGCATCTGCTGCACGAAGCGTTCGGTAATGCCGGACGGGGATGGATTGCACCGCTGAAACTGGCCGGGGTGAACGAGCCGAAGGATTACCGGATTACTTCTTCGACGGTCGGGAAATGGACTGCCGGACGGTGTGTCCAGAAAGCGCCGGGTTGCCCGTGGGGACTGGGCGGCATAGGATTGCGTCCCGAATCGGAAACCGTAGACCTTTCCATCGGCATCAGCCCCCTGCGCGGCGCCGGATATGCATTCGACGAAGTGCTTTTCTATCGCGACGTCCGGACGCTTCGCCTGTTGCCCGACGCGGCTGACGAACGGTGGACGGAGGCCGTCTGCGGCTCTGACCCGCGAGCGCCGGAAGTGGCCGTCGATACGTTCCGCCTGGCTACCACCGTCGATTCGCTGCATCTGTACAGTACCAGCTCCAATGAAGATTTCCCCGGCCCGGCCACCGGCAGCTATTATGGCTTCTCACTCCTGAACGGTCAGCCCGGCATCCTGTATCATTCCATCGGCCAGAACGGGGCGATGTTTATGAATTATGCGTCCGCCGGCTACGTTCGCCAGTTGTCCCTGCTCGATCCTTCGCTGCTGATCATCACGCTGGGCACGAACGAATCCTATACTGCCCGCCTTTTCAGGGAAGAGGAATTTATATCGCAGGTAGACGGTTTCATTCGTCTGGTGCGGGAATATCTCCCTTCCACGGCCATCCTGCTGACTACGCCGGCCGAGAGTTTCCGCCGCACGCGGAACGGGTTTGTACGAAATGAAAATATCTCCGGAATGGCCCGCGCCATAACGGAGTATGCAGCAACCGGGGGACTCGCCTGTTTTGACCTGTATCGTGCGACGGGCGGCGCTAATTCCTGCAAAAAGTGGCAGGAAGGAAAATTGCTGGGACGCGACCGCGTACATTTCAGCGTAGAGGGTTATCATGAACAGGGCAAGCTGCTGTATAAAGCGCTTGTCCGGTTAAAAATGAGCCGGCAGGATCCGGTAATCAGCGATGAACATTGACTTCCTGCAACAAACTTTTTCACTCGAACGGCTGGCGGAACTCTTCCGCTACCGGCCGGAGGAGCCGCTGCTTTTCAGTACGGGATTTTTCTTTTTTCTCTTCATTGGCTTCCTCTTCATCTTCCTCTCCCTGCGTAAACATACGTCGGCACGCATGATCTATGTCACGCTGTTTTCCCTCTATTTCTACTACAAGACCAGCGGTCTTTGCTTTCTGCTGCTGCTCTTCACGGCCACGTCCGACTTCCTGATTGCGCAGGGCATCCCGGCCTCCAAAACCAAGCTGTGGAAAAAAGCGTGGGTCACGCTGAGCGTATGTATCAACCTGGGGATGCTGAGCTATTTCAAGTATGCCGGATTTCTGTGCAACCTGGGAGCGATGTGCCTGCAACACGCGGGCGCCTGGCTGGGTATCCCCTCGCTGGAAGCGCTGAACTATACGGCGGTAGATATCTTTCTGCCGGTCGGTATCTCCTTCTTTACGTTCCAGTCGCTAAGCTACACCGTCGATGTGTACCGGGGACGGCTGCAACCGTTGCATCGCTGGATAGACTATCTGTTTTACATATCATTTTTCCCCGGCCTGGTAGCCGGCCCGATCGTCCGTGCACGTGATTTCATCCCCCAGATGTACCGTACGCCTGTCCTGTCACGGGAACATCTGGGCGAAGGATTGTATCTGATTCTTTGCGGGCTGTTGAAGAAATGCGTCATTTCCGACTACCTCAGCCTGAATCTTGTCGACCGCGTATTCGACGCCCCGACCCTCTACACCGGTGTGGAGAACCTGCTGGGAGTGTACGGTTATGCGCTTCAAATCTACTGTGATTTCTCCGGCTATTCCGACATGGCCATCGGAATCGCCCTGTGGCTGGGCATCCGCTTCCGCGCCAATTTCGATTCACCCTACCAGTCGGCCACCATCACGGAGTTTTGGCGTCGGTGGCACATATCGCTCTCCACCTGGCTGAAAGACTACCTCTACATCCCCCTGGGCGGCAACCGGAAAGGAACATTCCGCATGTATGTCAACCTGATAATCACCATGCTGCTGGGCGGACTGTGGCATGGCGCCGCTTTCCGGTTCATCCTGTGGGGTGGAATCCACGGTCTGGCGCTGGCCATTCACAAATGGGTGATGAAGCATTTCCCCGGCTTCCGGAAAGACGGTGCAGAGATGACACCCCTGCGCCGCATCTGCGGCATGATTTTCACATTCCACCTGGTCTGTTTCGGATGGATCTTCTTCCGCGCCGATTCCGTCCGGACCGCTTTCGACATGACAGGGCAAATAGCCACCCGTTTCTATCCGGACGTATTCATACAGTTCATAAAGGGTTATCCGGGTGTTTTCCTTCTGATGCTGGGCGGCTATCTGATTCATTTCGTCCCCAAACATTTCGACCGGCGTCTGCAACAGGCCGTCATCCGGTCGCCGGTGATACTGCAAGTCCTCTACCTGATCATCGCCATTTTCCTGGTCGTCCAAGTCAAAAGCGCCGGGATTGTCCCATTTATTTATTTTCAGTTCTGAATTCAACGGTGCGGGGACTCTTTGAACGGCTCAGGAGCTGTCTGTAAATAAACCATTCCAATTGGGATGGTTTATTGCCAGACAATTCCTTAGTTTTTGTGCCTGTATGACAACATTAAAAACCCTATTCCGCTCCCGGGGAATCGCAACTCTCTCCCTCCGGAGATTTCCCCCTTTCTTATGAGGAGAGGCAGGGGGGGAGAGGCAATGCAAAAAAACACGTATCTTTGTGCGGTCTTAAATTAAACAGGATTAGACATGAACGAAGAAAAAGATTTTATATATGACGAAGACGAAGTGGTACGTTTCATTCAAAACTATCTTCCGCAAGAGATGAAGGGGCGGTTCAGTGATGACGATCTGATCTATCTCATTGATTTGATTTCCGATTATTACGAGTCGAAAGGATTTTTCGACGGAGCAGACGATGAAATAGTAGAAATAGACGAAGACGAACTGATCCGGTACGTGATAGAAAATGCCGAGCGTGACGACGTATGCAAATTAACAGCCGAAGAGGTGATCCTGATCGTAAAGGGCGAATTAGCCTACTGCGAATCGATACATCTGTTCGAGTAACCCGGCGACAATGAAAGAAAAAGTGAAACGCTGGTGTGGCTGGCTGTTTTGCCTTATCGTTGCCCTTGCCGGGTGCAAATCGAGCGAGCGAGCGGAAAATACAGCAGGCCAAACGGTCGTAGAAGCCATTGGCGGCAGGGCTGTCGGCGGCGTCACGGGCGTCTACATCAGCAAAAAGATGGCAGAACAGAAAATGGCGCTGGATATCGTTCTGCCCCAGAAAAGAGCCATTGAAACGGTTAAGAAAGGGGAAGCCGTGAAAGTAACATTCGATTCCGGTTTGCTGTTTTTGAAGAATGCCAGTACACTCAGCGATACAGCCAAATACATCCTGCGGCAGTTATCGACTTGTGTGAACCGTTATCCGAATACCGAACTGAGGATCATCTGCTACACGGATAACACCGGCGAAACGGAACTGAACCGTATTTTGTCGGAACGGCGTGCCAGGGGTATCCGGGACTACCTGGCCATACAGGGTGTGACTCCAGACCGGATGACCTTTCAGGGCATGGGCATGCTTTATCCGGCGGCAGACAACCGCACGCCGGCCGGCCGTACACAAAACCGCCGGCTGGAAATCTGGTTTCTTGCCGGCGAACCGATGATACGTGAAGCGCAACTGCGCAAATAAAATGAACCCGTTCAAGCCCATTCCGCAAATGATTCGTATTTTTGCCGGAAAATATACAGCGAATGAAACATGAAACAGCCCTGTTGGCAGACGATTTGAAATCGGCATGTAACGTCCTGCGCAATGGCGGGTTAATCCTGTATCCCACCGACACGATTTGGGGGCTCGGGTGCGATGCGACCAGCGCCGGGGCTGTGGAACGCATCTACACGCTGAAACGCCGTGCCGACCGTAAAGCGATGCTGGTGCTGCTCGACAGCGCCGCCAAACTGGAAACATACGTTGAAGAAGTCCCCGCCATCGCATGGGAATTGATAGAAATGACGGTCAAGCCGCTGACGATTATCTATTCAAAAGCACGCAACGTGGCGCCGAACCTGCCGGGCGAGGACGGCAGCCTCGGTATCCGCATCACGAACGAGCCGTTTTCCAGCCAGCTATGCCGGATGTTTCGCAAGCCCGTTGTCTCCACTTCGGCCAATCTCAGCGGCCAGCCCTCGCCGGCCTCGTTTCGGGGGATTGCGGAAGAAATCCGGACAGGCGTCGATTATGTCGTCCGCTACCGGCAGGACGATACCCGCCCCTCCCGTCCGTCGAGCATCCTGCGGGTAGGCGCCGGCGGTCTTGTCCAAGTAATCCGGGAATAACGATGGACAGGCGTCGGCAAACTCTCATCTATGTCTTTTCGGACTTTGTCACGGCTGCCTTTGTCTGGCTGCTGCTGAACATGCTGCGCTATGTCGAGGTGGGGCAATACAACGGATTCGACACGCTTGCCCTCTATCTGGCGTCTTCCCAAGTGTTGAAGGGACAGTTGCTGATTCCCTTTTTCTGGTTGACGCTGTATTATTTTTCGGGATATTACAATCTCCCGTTCGGCAAGTCGCGCATCGGGGAACTGTTCGGGACGTTTGTCAGCGTGGCCATCGGCGTGATATTTATTTTCTTTGCCGTCATCCTGAATGACCTGCCCCGGTCGTTTGAAATTTATCTCCGGATATTCTTCTCCTATGGTGCGATGCAGTTTTTCCTGACGTATGCCGTGCGCTATTCGATTACGCTGCATGTGCTGCGGAAAGTGCGCCGCCACGAATGGGCGCTGCACGTGCTGGTCATCGGCGCGGGGAAACAGGCTTTGCGGGCAAAAGACGACCTGGCGAAACTGGGATACCGCATTACCGGTTTCGTACGGATTGATGCGGCCACGCCCGCCGTGCCGGAGGACGAACTGCTGGGGAGTGTGGACGATTTGCCGCAGCTGGTGACCGCCTGTCCGGTCGACGAACTGGTGCTGGCGCCGGATGCCATTCCGGATGCGGAAATCATCCGTATCCTCTATTCCCTCTACCATTACAGCCTTCCCATCAAGATCAGGGTGGAGAAAAATAACCCGCTTGCCAGAGGGAAGGTGAAAACGATTCACGGGATTCCGTTTATCGAAGTGACGGCAAACAATTTCTCCGAAGCGGGCAAGAACATCAAACATGCCATGGACAAGGCGGTCTCCGTACTGGTGCTGGTTCTGTTCTCGCCGATGTATGCCTGTATTGCTTTCCGCGTAAAAAAGAGTTCGCCGGGGCCGGTTTTTTTCAGCCAGGAACGCATTGGATACAGGGGACGGCCGTTCACCATTTACAAATTCCGAACAATGTATGCGGAGGCCGACGGCCGGCAAGACCCGTTGCTGACGGAACGGGACGATCCGCGTGTGACGCCGTTCGGACGCTTCCTGCGCAAGTACCGGCTGGACGAGATTCCCCAGTTCTGGAACGTGCTGAAGGGAGACATGTCTCTGGTGGGACCACGCCCGGAGCAACGCTACTACATCGACCGGATTGTCTGCAAAGCGCCCTACTATTACCTGCTCCACAACGTCCGTCCGGGCATCACGTCGTGGGGGATGGTGAAGTACGGCTATGCCGATACGGTTGAAAAAATGATTGAGCGTCTCGACTACGACATCATGTATTATGAAAACATGTCCCTGAGTCTGGACATCATGATTCTGGTGTACACCATCAAAATCGTATTAACGGGAAAAGGAGTGTGAAAAAGTCATGAGTAATAAAGGCAGGTTTTACCGTTTCCTGCTGTGGCGGGAGAAACACATCCGGGAACGGCATTTCATACTGATCATCAGTTTCCTTGTGGGGATCGGTACGGCGCTGGCCGCCATCCTGCTGAAACACCTGATCCATTACATTCGGAGCTGGCTCGTGACGAACAACCAGGACGGGATGAATTACTGGCTGCCGGTATATCCGATCATCGGGATACTGTTGTCGGGACTGTTCGTGCGCTACCTTGTGCGCGACGACATCAGCCACGGCGTGACGAAAATACTTTACGCTATCTCGCAGCGAAAAAGCCGTATCAAACCCCACAACATGTGGTCGTCGCTGGTGGCCAGTTCAGTCACCATCGGCTTTGGCGGGTCGGTCGGCGCCGAGGCGCCGATCGTGCTGACGGGCGCTGCCATCGGCTCCAACCTCGGCCGCCTGTTCCGCATGGAGCAAAAGACGCTGATGCTGCTTGTCGGCTGCGGCGCGGCCGGCGCCATCGCGGGTATCTTCAAGGCGCCGATCGCCGGACTGGTATTCGTCATCGAGGTGCTGATGCTGGATCTCACCATGACCTCCGTCCTTCCGCTGCTGATTTCGTCCGTCACGGCGGCCACGATGTCGTACATCTTCACCGGAACGGCCGCCATGTTCAAGTTCTCGCAGACGGAGGCCTTTGAAATCGGGCGTATTCCCTGGGTCCTGCTGCTGGGTATTTTCTGCGGGTTAGTCTCGCTTTACTTTACCCGCGCAATGAACAAAATCGAAAGCTTCTACCGCAAACTGCCCCGCCAGCGGCAGAAATTCCTGCTGGGAGTGGCGATGCTGAGCGTCCTGATCTTCCTCTTCCCGCCGCTCTACGGCGAAGGGTATGAGACCATCGAATCGCTGCTCGACGGGCAATACGTTTTCCTGATGGGCGACAGTCTTTTCCGCAGCCTGAGCGGGAACTACTGGGGGATTATCCTGTTCACGGGTCTGATTCTCCTGACCAAGGTCTTTGCTTCAAGCGCGACGAACGCGGCCGGCGGATGCGGCGGAATCTTCGCCCCCAGCCTGTACCTGGGATGCATCGCAGGGTTCATGTTTGCGCATGTGTCCAATTATTTCGACTTCCTGTACCTTCCGGAAAAGAATTTCGCCCTGATGGGTATGGCGGGCGTGATGTCGGGCGTGATGCACGCACCGCTGACGGGCGTTTTCCTGATTGCCGAACTGACGGGCGGATATGATCTTTTTCTCCCGCTGATGATTGTCTCCATCAGTTCCTACATGCTGATCATCGCCTTCGAGCCGCACAGCATCTATTCCATGCGGCTGGCGAAGAAGGGCGAACTGCTGACGCATCACAAGGACAAAGCCATCCTGACGCTGCTGAAAATAAACAGTGTGATCGAAACGGATTTCCTGTCCGTCCGTCCGGAGATGACGCTGGGACAGATTGTCAAGGAGGCGATTGCCCACAGTCCGCGCAGCATGTTCCCGGTGGTAGACAAGGACAACGTGTTGCTGGGGCTGGTGCTGGTGGACAATATCCGGAACATCATGTTTCGTCCGGAGTTGTACGATCGTTTCAAGGTATCGAGAATCATGGTGTCTGCGCCGGCCAAATTGCAGACAGACATGTCGATGGAAAAGATTATGCGGATATTTGACGACACCAAGGCATGGAATCTCCCCGTCGTCGACCCGGAAGGGCACTACATGGGCTTTGTCTCCAGGTCAAAGATATTCACCGCCTACCGGGAAGTACTGATCGACACGTTTTCGGAGGAATAGCAAAGAGTCAATCATTCAGTACGGTTAAGGAATCCCTCATCCGAATAAGCTGGCAAAAGACGCGACAAACAATGTATTCTCTGCTGCCGGACACGCCCGGCACACTGCACGGAGACGACCTCATCCCTGACGGTTGCCCTGCACAGTCAGACCGGCAAGTCTAAAAAATTAGACTGGTAAGTCTGGAAAGTTAGATCGGTAAGTCTAAAAAAACAGATCGGTAAGTCTGAAAAGTTAGATCGGTAAGTCTGTTCAGTCAGAGCGGAAGAAAGCGGCGAAGAGGGATGGAAAACAAAAAAAACAGTGTAAGAATGAATGTGTTACATATATACTGCGCGCGGTATAGTTTTGTGCATAAAGGGGTAGTTAGTAGCAAGTAGTTAGTAGTCCCCCAATAAAAGCTTACAGCCCGCCCCAAATAACGGGATCAAAAAGCCCTTCATTACACGAAAATAGCATGGATTGTATATAATAACCTGCGTTTTAGATAAGCG
>JAITAY010000014.1 GCA_031283915.1 Tannerella sp. | reverse complement strand
AAAACGAATCGTATTACCATTCCCTGTTTTTGGTGTTGATGAAAATGCTCGGATTCGACATTCACGGCGAAATACTGACCGATGTCGGACGTATCGACGCCGTATGGCGTCAGCCCGGACTGACCGTTGTGGCCGAAATCAAGTATCATGCCGGAAAGAAAACGGACACGCTGCTGGACGAGGCCATGATACAAATCCGCGACCGTCGATATTACGAAGCCTATCTCGACGGCAAAGTGATGTTAATGGCAGTTGCTTTTACAGGGAAAGAAGTGAAATGCAAAATAGAAAATATTTAAAACAGCATAATGTCTTTGCTTTTATTGAAATTATTATTAATCTTGCAGGCTGAAACCGAAAGCTATTAACAGATTTCAGGCAGACAAAAATAGAGTAAAATGAACGTATATAGTTATGTACATTTAATATATGGTCACAAAGACACCGGGAACATTAAGAAAAAACTTTATGAGTTTCGTGTCTTTGCGGAAAACGGTTGCTCTTTATCTACCTTATATTATCAGGTGAAGAAAATCGGCGGACGGTCGGCGGGAGACTTTAATCAAGCAAAGAAAATCGGCGGACGGTCGGCGGAAGACTTTAATCGAGTGAAGAAAGTCGACGGACGGTCGGCGGGAGACTTTATTCAAGTGAAGAAAATCGGCGGACAGTTGGCGGGAAACTTTAATCAGGTGAAGAAAATCGGCGGACGGTCGGCGGAAGACTTTAATCAAATGAAGAAAGTCGGCGGACAGTCAGCGGAAGACTTTAACCCGGCAAAGAAATCCTATTACAATAAACGATATTTATCAATCTCAAACTTTTTCGATCATGTTAAAAATTAATGTATTACATTCGAGATCTTTTCCCAATGATTTGCACATGCAATGTATCACGGAAATCAAAAATTTGACTCAGAATAATAACCCGGCGACCCTGGGTATCGCCAATCAGTACGATGATTTCGTTATCTGGTACGATCGCGAAAATACCGCTTTTGAATTTATCCGTCGCAGCGAAATCACCGAGGAAAAGGAGAAAGCCGACCATGAACGCGATCTGGCATACACCGGTTTGTTTGACTATGTCAAATCAGCCGTCAATCACTACGACTCGGCTGTTGCCACCGCTGCCCGTCGCCTGATGACGTTGATTGAGACGTTCAATCATCCCGAACGGATTACCAAATTATCGTACGATGCCGAAACGGCTTCCATCCATTCGCTCATCAGCAACCTCCAGGCACAGCCGGCTGACGTTGCGCAAATCAATTTGCAGGGATGGATCATGGCGCTGGATGCAAAAAACCAGGCTTTCGAAGCCCTGGCGCTGCAATACATTGAGACGGTGGTCGGGAAACCGGACTATAACATGCTTCAGTCGCGCCGGGGACTGGAGAAAGCCATGCGAACCATGTTTCATTGCATCGAAGCGCTCATCGTCATGAACGGAGAGACGGCCTACACGACTTACGTGAATGCCCTGAACGCAGTGATCAAGCATTACAACGACGTGTATGCCATACACCTCGGACGCTATGAGGCCAACAAGGACAAGCAGCATACGGCGGAAGAAAAGAACAGGGACAACGAACAGTTACCGGTTTAATCTGTCCGAAGCCTTGTGATAACGAATCAGGAGAATCCGGGATTTTTTGAAGATCAATAATGGATAAGAAGCGGTCATAATGAAACAATCCTGTATTTTATCCACCCGGAAGGATGAAAATACGGAGATTGCGAGCCAAGCTCATAATAACAAAGCATTTATAACTCATAATTTATAATTCATAATTCATAATTCATAACTGGTTTACGTATGAAAAGGCATTTAATTACATTCGCATTCATTTGCGCATCCTTGTTCTGCACAACGGTTTGTATGGCAGGAAAAGTGGTCAAAGAGACCAGAGAAACAGGCGCTTTCCGAAAAATAAGCGCAGGGGCGAGTTTTGACGTTTATTTTACCCAAAACGATTCCTGCCAAGTGGTAGTAGAAGCGGAGGAAGAGTATATCGGTAAAATTGCTGCCGAAGTGGAAAACGGAACCCTTATCATCAAATGGAAAGAAAAAGTTCGCATGTTCGGAAAAAAAGTAACCAAAGTGCATGTGTCCGCACCTGCGCTGGAGGAGGTAAACGTATCCGGAGGAGCGGACTTTTATGCCGGTGACCTGAATTGTGAAGGTTCGTTTCAATTAAAGGTATCCGGAGGAACGGATTTTCATGCCGGCAACATGAAATGTAAAGGCTCGTTTCAATTACATGCTTCGGGCGGCGCCGACGCCAACATAACGTCCCTGACCGTCTCCCAAAATGTGGATATAGCGATTTCGGGCGGTGCGGATACCCAAATAGACAATCTGGCCGTTGCCGGAAATACGGAGATATCGACCTCGGGCGGCGCCGACTGTAAGGTGAAAAACCTCCAAACCGCAGACTGTAAACTGTCGTCAAGCGGCGGAAGCGACTTGACCGTCCAATTAACCGCTTCGGGAAATCTGAACGCCTCCGCTTCGGGAAGCGCCGATGTCCGTGTCAGCGGCAAGGCTGACAATCTGAAAATATCGGTATCGAGCGGTGCGGATATAGATATTAAAAATTTGACTTATACGAATATCGACATCACCAAGTCGGGAGGAGGCGATGTTCACAGATAAAATTTCAAACTACAGTAACTACTGTAGCACTTGTAATTCTGCTTGTAAGAATTATACTTGTAATAATAGAAATTGAGTTCTAACATTTGACTAAGCGATGAACACTTGGCTTTACATCCTTTAAACATGCAATAACAGAATCGTATGAGAAAAAAGTGGATATTAGGTATGACCGTGTTTGGGTTGATAATTGCTCAAAAAAATGCGGCACAGGATGCTCCCGAATGGGCAAAAGATTTAATTATATATGAAATAGCGACACGCGGGTTTACTTCCCCTGCCGGTTCGGAGAGCGGTACGTTTAAAAGTGCACAAGAGAAATTGCCCTATCTTCAAAAGTTGGGAATTACCGGCATCTGGCTGACAGGTACCAACCTCGGCGATGCAAAACATTTCTACAACATCTGGACGCAGTATGCCTGCGTTGATCCGTCGAAATTAGACCCTGTGCTGGGTACGCCCGAAGAGTTTAAGGCGTTTATTGATGAAGCGCATCAGCGGGGAATAAAGGTCTTCATGGATGTGATTACGCATGGTTTGATGAACAACAGCCCGCTAATTGACGAACATCCCGAATGGTTCAGAGGAGGCAGTTGGGGGATGACTGATTTTGACTGGTACGGCAAACATCAGGATTTGGACGAATGGTGGGTCAAAACGTTTAGCGACTGGGTTACCGTGTTCGGCATAGACGGATACCGTCTGGACGTCAATATTTATCGCCCCGATCTGTGGAAACGTATCAAACAAAACGCCGCTACGGCAGGTCATCCGATCGTCGTTTTCAACGAGACATGGGCATACAGCGAGGGGGCCGGCGATTTCCTGCAACGCATGGTTACGCTCTCAAACCAGCGAACAGGCCCGGATATGAACGTGATGCTGCATCATGACGTGGCGAAACATTATCAGCAGTTTGATTATTTCCGTATCGTCGAACTGACTGTCCGGTATACCGACCGGAGCACAGACCAGGGCTATCTCGACGTTCAACCGTTTCTGGACGCCGCGATTTACGGATATTACGACCCTGCTCCGAAAGGCGCTCTGAAACTGACGCAACTCAATTCGCCCTCCCGGCCGACGCCCGAAAAACAGGAGCCGCTGCGACTGCTTATCGAAGGCGTTAATCCCGACAAGGTCATCAACAACATCAGCATCCGATCCCTGGGATGGACTTTACGGTATAATTACGGAACGCAAGGTTCGTTGCTCGCGGGATTGACCGGCAACACGCGCTACGAAATGGAGATAACGCCTTTCGTTCCCGACCGGTTGCTCTATTCTACCCAACTCTCAAGCCACGACGACGGCTGGGAAAGTTCGCCGCCGGACAAAAATCCATACGTGGCAGAAGGTAGCCGTTCGATGTTCGGATACAGTTTTCTGTTCACGCCCTCGATACCGATATTCATGAGCGGCGAAGAGTTTAATGCCGACTATATCCCGCTGCCCCGGCAGACGTCCGATCTTTTCGGCAAGAGCGAACCCGGAAAGGGTCGCTGGCTCTATGCCTCGATGATTGACTGGGAACAGCTGAAACAGCCTGCCAAACGGGACATGCTCGACGACGTGACGCGAATGATCGCCATCCGCAAAGCCGAAGCAGACCTTTTCCGTCCCGTCACTACTGACAGCAAACCGCTGCTGAAAGCCGTTTCACTGCAGGCGGCGGGTATCGACCGTGATTCCATTCCCGTGCCCTGTATGCTGTACAATGATGTGAAGGCAATCGTTATCTGCGGCAACACAACGGACAAAACCGTCAAAGGCGTTCTGAATATTTCGCTTGCCGGCACGCCGCTGGAGAAGGCGGAAAAACTGCAGATAACCGACCTCTGGAACAGCGGAAAAACCAAAACGGTAAAAGTATCCGATTTGCAGAAATATCCCGTTGTCATGAAACCCGACAAATCCAAACGTGGCGGAGTGGCGGTACTGAAAATTGAGAGCGTTCGGGATGAGAGGAAATAATGAAAACTTTTTAATTGATTGATAGATGAAAACAATGAAAACTCTTTTATTTGCACTGCTTTGCACGGCAAGCAGCCTTTGTGTCCATTCGCAGGGTTTATGGGACATGCCTGCCTGCGCATGGGCAAGGACCTTGGGCGACCGCCCGGTTTATTCGGAAATAGCGCACGTAGGCATGGGTGACGCCATAAAACCCGAAACGATGACTAAAAAAGGAATGCCGCTCGGAGGTATCGGGACGGGCAGTTTGATGTATAATATCAGCGGCTCTTTCGGACCTTTCTATATGAAACCCGGCGTTTACGAAGAACGTTTTTTGACTCAGGCAGCTTTTCACATCCGCGAAGAAACGAAAGGAAAGACGACCGTTCATACGCTTGCCACCGAAGACGTCCTTCCGGCATGGAACCGTCTCAAAACAGGCGACGCCGATTATAAAGCGCTTTTTCCGAAAGCGACTTTCGACTACAAGACGTTTCAGAGCCAAATCTCGCTCCTGCAATTCAGTCCGGTAATCAAGGATAATTACAAAGAAACGTCCTATCCTGTGGGAATGTTTCTGTTCAAGGTGAAAAACACCAGACAGGAAACGGTGAAACTCTCGTTCATGTTCACCTTCCCGAATGCGACGTACATCAAGGTTTCCGACGGGGATTGCGGAAAGAATCCTCTTCGCCCCTGCCGCCGGGGACTGTTCAACCGTCTGGTGAAAGACAAGTCCATGACAGCCGTCGTGATGGGCGCCCGCGACACGCTAAATCCCATGGAAACACAAAACACGGCATGGTGTATAGCTACGTCGGCGAAAGCGACATACGTCGAATGCTGGGATGGCGACAGCGACGGCAGCGCTATATGGGATGATTTCGCGAAAGACGGATCGCTGTCAAACAAAAAACTTTGCGAAAACAGCGTGATGCCTTCGGGAGCATTGTGCGTTTCCGTCCGCTTGAAGCCCGGCGAAGAAACGGTTGTACCGTTTGCCCTGTCGTGGTATTTTCCGTTGACGGGATTCGGGGAAGGCACCGTATGGAAAAAACGCTATACGGAATATTTCCCCGAAAATCAGGAAAGCACGGCGGCGGCTGCCATCGCGGAAGAGGGTCTGAAATCGTATCCTCAATGGCTGAAACAGGTGGACGAATGGACCCGCCCCATCGCCGAACATCCGGCCTGTCCCGACTGGCTCAAAGCCGGAGCGTTGAACGAACTCTACTACCAGGTTTTCGGCGGGTCGTTCTGGGAAAACGGGTGCGTGAATAAGGAAAAAAAGTATGGCAACCACGAAGGACAGCACATCGCCGGTGTGATGGAGTTCATCCATTATCCCTATCTCGAAACCTTCGACGTTCGCCACCACACGACAGGCGTTACCCGCGACCTGTGGCCCGAAATCGAAAAAGATATCCTGCTGACTTATTCGGATATTATCGCTGCAACCACCCTGGGCGCATGTACTCACGACATGGGAAGTCCATACGATGACCCGGTGAACAAACCGGACAGATATGCCAAAGACTACAAGCATGGTCAGGAAATAATCCCGGGTCGGGAAACAACTCCGTGGTCGGAATATTCGCCCAAATTCATCCAGCAGGTTTACATGTACTGGAAACAGTACAAAGACGACGCTTTTCTGGACGATTGCTGGCTCTCGGTGGTCCGCTCGTTCCACTATCAGGAAAGTACCGACAAAAACAACGACGGCATCACCGAAATGATCAGTTCCGAATATGTGAACAACAAACTGTTTAACGCCGTATTGTGGATCGGTTCGCTCGAAGCGTTGAAAGAAATGGCTGTCTACCGCAAAGACAAAGAAATGGAAACTCTTGCCGAATTTCAACTGTCAAAAGCCCGCGCCAACAGCGAAAAACAGTTCTGGAACGAACAGCTCGGATATTATCAATACAACGAAACGGTTCCCTTCCTGATGGCAGATGCTTTTATCGGACAGCGCTGTGCGGATCATTTCGGACTTCCGCCCGTGCTGAACGAAAAACGGATGGCTTCCCATTTTAATCAGTGTTTCGACCGCCTTGTCAAGCCCCTGCGCGACTATGACGGCGATGGCGTCGGCGATGTGGGCGCTGCAAATATCCTTAATCTCGAAGGAAAACCCGGCGTACAGACCAGCGAACACAAACACGAATACGAAGTGTGGACAGGCGTTACCTACAATCTTGCCGCAAGCATGTATCACTGGAGCAAACGCAGTGGCGACGACGCACTGAAACAAAAAGCGCTGCTGACCGGCAAGGGCGTTTATATGCAGTGCTGGCTGAACGACGAAACAGGACTGTGGTTTAATACGCCCGAAGCCTTATGGTTTGACGAAATGCCCAAGGCGCGCGGCCTGATGTATCAGCGTGTCAGAGGCATCTGGGAACTGATGAAGGAAGTGACGAAATAATTAAAAACGAAAAATATGAACGGTTACGAAAGAATTAAAGCGGTCTTGTCGGGTGTCATGCCCGACAGGCGTCCCGTGATGCTGCATAATTTTATGCCGGCGATACGGGAAGCGGGGTACACGATGAAGGAATATCGCACCGACCCCGAAATTGCAGCGGAATGTCATATCCGCTATGCAGAAAAGTACGGTCTCGACGGGGTGCTTTTCGACGTCGATACGGCGATAGAGGCTTCGGCTATCGGCGTTCCGGTCGATTATCCCGACGATGAACCGGCCAGGACGCACGAAATTTTCCTCAACTCGCTCGATGAGGTCGATCAACTCGCCGACGTGGATATTTCGCGACATCCGAGAATACAGCACTCGCTGGAGGCTGTCCGGCTGTTGAAAAAACATTTTGGCAACGAACTTTTTATCCGGGGTAACTGCGATCAGGCGCCTTTTTCGCTGGCCTGCTCGATGCGTGGTCCCGAAAATTTCATGATCGACCTGTTCATGGACGAAGAAAAAGTGATGCAGCTGTTGAAATATACGACCGGGATTTGCCGGCAATTTATCCGGCTGATGGCGGAAACCGGCGCCGACATGCTGTCGAATGGCGACAGTCCTGCCGGTCCAAGCATGATTTCGCCCGAAATGTATGAAAAGTTCGCCCTGCCATACGAAAAGGAACTGGTCGATGAAGCGCACCGTTGCGGATTGCCGTATCTGCTGCATATTTGCGGGGATACGCGCCTGATTCTTTCGCAGATGAACAGACTGGGCCTCGACGCGGTGGAACTGGACTACAAAACGCCGATAGAAACCATTTTCGAGGTATTCGGAAATACGACCGCCTTATTCGGAACGATCGATCCGAGCGGTGTGATCGCGCTGGGTACACCCGAAACGGTTCGCAGGGAGTGCATTCAAATTCTTGAAACGTACCGCGATTCTCCGCAACTGGTTTTAGGCGCCGGATGTGCTATTCCGCCCATGGCGCCCGAAGAAAATATTCGCGAAATTATCAAATCCGTTAAATAAATAGCTATGAAGTATATTTCAATCATTATCATTGCACTGTTGCTTGCTTCCTGCGGGAAACAGGCAACCGTCAGCGAGGAAACCATCGAGCTGACCACGTACCCGTATGGCGATCCCGACGCGACGCCCCATCCGGAACATCCCTTCTATCCGTATTTCAAATACGACGGATATGCACATCAGGGACAGCCTCAATCATGGGAAACCGTTGTGCTGGAAAACGATTATATCCGCGTAACCATTATTCCGGCTATCGGCGGGAAGATTTGGGGTGCGGTCGAGAAAAGCAGCGGCAAGGAATTTATCTACTTTAATCACGCCGTCAAGTTCCGCAACATCGCCATGCGCGGTCCCTGGACTTCCGGCGGTATCGAACTCAACTTCGGTATCATCGGTCATGCACCGTCTACCGCCTCGCCGGTTGATTACGTCACCCGCCGGAACGACGATGGCAGCGTAAGTTGCTTTGTGTCGAATTTCGACATGATTACCCGCACCTGGTGGCAGGTGGAAGTAAACCTCCAGCCCGACAGGGCTTTTTTCACCACCTCGACCACCTGGCGCAATACCACGCCGTTTCCGCGGCCTTACTATCACTGGATGAACGCCGGATACCGCGCTGCGGATGATCTGGCATTCACCTTTCCCGGGCAGTATTACATCGGTCACGGAGGTGATGTTCATTCCTGGCCGTTCGACGAAAAGGGAAGGGATTTGTCGCGATATGCCGCGCACGCCTTCGGAGGAGCCAAGTCGATGCACGTGCTTGGCAATTACAATGATTTCTACGGTGCATACTACGAAAAGGATCAGTTCGGCTCGGTGCACTATTCGTCGTTCAACGACAAGCTCGGCATGAAAATCTTCCTGTGGGGACTGTCGCGGTCGGGCATGATATGGGAAGACCTGCTGACCGATACCGACGGACAATATGTCGAATTGCAGTCGGGACGGCTCTACAACCAGGCAGCGACGGAAAGCGGGTACACGCCTTTCAAGCAATACGCCTTCGCTCCCCTCGCCACCGATACCTGGAAAGAATACTGGTATCCGGTGAAGGAAACCGGCGGCATGGTGAAAGCGAACGACATGGGTGCGCTGAACCTTGTCAGAACGGGCGACAGCGTGACGGTCAGCCTTTCGCCCGTGCAGCCCGTTGACGACGACTTGACCGTGTATGCCGGCGATCGCAAGGTTTTCAGCGAATCGCTCTCGCTCGGCGTTCTGCAGACCTGGCAGAAAACCTTCGCCGCGAAAGGCGTCGACAGCCCGCTGAAAGTCGTGCTGGGCGACGAACGGCTGGTTTATTCCGAAAATCCGGTCGATAACCATCTCACCCGTCCCGTGATTTCGCCCGCGGATCTCAATAATCAGTCCGCTTACGGTCTTTACCTGCAAGGACAGCAGGCTTTGAACGAAAACCGTTACGACGATGCCGTAAATCTGCTCAAACAGTCGCTGGCCATCGAACCGTATGCCCTGCACACGCTCCGGGATTTGGGTTTCATCCACTGCTGGCGCGGACGGTTTGCCGAAGCGGACTCCTGTGCCCGCGTCATTCTGTCCGTCAATGCATACGATCCCGACGGCAACTTTCTGTACGGACTGGCAAACAGCCGGCTCGGAAATACAGTCGACGCTGTTGACGGCTTTAAAGTGGCAGCGCTGTCGCCCGTTCTGCGTTCGGCATCCAATATCTGTCTGGCAAAGGAAGCGGCAAAGAACCGGCAGTGGATACAGATGTTTCAGTACACGGAACAGGGCATGGCTTCCGGAACAGATGCCGGCGAAGCCCGGCAGTTGCAGATTGTAGCCCTTCGCAAATCCGGCAAGGCGGCAGAGGCCGACAAGGTCATCGCCCTTCTCGAACACGACGAACCGTTGAATCATTATGCACGTTTCGAAAAATATCTGCTCACGGATTCGGAGAATGACAGGAACGAATTTTTGAAGTATATCCGTTGCGAACTGCCTCACGAAACGTTTATGGAGATGGCCGGATGGTACGAAAGCCTCAACTGTCCCGGCGAAGCGCTGAAACTGTATGCCCTGGCGCCGGACTGTCCGCTGGCGCTCTACCACAGCGCCTGGCTGCTGTTCCGGCAAGGCGACGACGGGTGTAACGCGCTGCTGCAACAAGCCGAATCGCTGCCTGTGCGGATGGTCTTCCCTTTCCGTACCGAAACTGTTCCGGTGCTCGAATGGGCTGTTGGCAAGTCCGGCAAGTGGGTAAACAAATATTATCTGGCCGTGCTGTACGATTTTCTGGCCGAGGATGAAAAAGCCGCTGCCCTGTGGGAACAGTGTGCCGATACGCCCGACGATGCCGTATTCTATCAGGCGCGTGCACAGGTACGAACGGGAGAAGAGAGGCTAAAGGATCTGCTCCATGCCGAACGGATGGAAAAATCGTGGCGGACGGGACTGGCTTTGATACGTTATTATCAGGAAATCAAACAGTATGATACGATGTATGAGAAGGCTAAGGAGTACGCAACGGCCTTTCCCGGCAACGACATGATCGGTCTGAAATATGCGGCGGCCATGCTCCTGCAAAAGAAATACCGCGAATGTACCGACTACCTTGCCCATCTGAACGTATTGCCCAATGAAGGCGCCAGCGAAGGACGCACGGTGTACAGGGAAGCGTGGCTGTTCTGCGCCCTCGAAAACGTACAGGCCGGTAAGTATCGGGAAGCGCTCGCGGATGTCGAAGAGTCGAAACGCTGGCCGGAACATCTTGGCGTGGGAAAACCCTACGACGAAAACATCAACCTGAGCGTGGAAAACTTTATCGCCGAATACTGCCATGCCAAACTGAACGGTGTCAAACCGCCGCAGTTTGTCGCAACAGCTACCGACGACAAAGTCGCAGTCGAAACCGCGCGAATTTGCCGGTGAAACACAAAGGGTGCGTGCCACAGGAGTGTGTTGCGGAACTAAAACACATTGCCATCTTAGCGCCACTCCTGCACCCTTTGCTTTATACTGCACGCGGTATGAATCATTGGATAACTGAATAACCGAGTAACGGAGTAAAGAAGAAGTGAGTAGTCCCTTAATACATACAGCCCGTCCTAAATAACGGGATCAAATTAGTTATATATGAACTTTTCGCAAGGTGGTTACACAGAAGATGTTTTTTGCCGTACAAAGACTGAGATAGCTTCGGATTGCTGTAAAAATTCAGGCGAATACGGCGCGTATTTGCCTGGATTTGCGTCACGGTCTCGGTTTAGCGAAGCGTTCGTCAGGCATTCATTTATACCGCACGCGGGAAGATTTTATGAAGAAACAGGTTGTACTTAATGGAAGAAACAATTTTAAAGTTATTTTTTATGTCATCAAAAGAAACAGATAAAAAAAGCCGGCTGTTGCCGATTGTCGTGATGGTCATCCTTTTCGGGATCATCTCGTTTGTGACGAATCTTGCTGCGCCGATGGGCGTGATTGTCAAAGCGCAGTTTCTGGATTCAAATTTCCTGGGCATACTTGGTTCGTGCGCCAATTTCCTTGCCTACGCTTGTATGGGCATTCCTTCGGGGATGCTGCTGCAAAAGTATGGTTACAGGCGAACGGCGTTGATTGGTATTGCCATTGGTCTCGCGGGCGTTTTCATTCAATATCTGTCGGGCGTATGCTCCAGTTTTGCGGTATATCTGCTCGGCGCCTTCGTCGCGGGATTTTCGATGTGCGTGTTGAACACGGTGGTCAATCCGATGCTGAACACGCTGGGTGGAGGCGGAAACAAAGGGAACCAGCTGATTCAGGTGGGCGGCAGTTTTTACTCGTTCATGGGTATCATAACGCCTGTTTTCGTGGGCGCTCTGGTGGGCGAAGTGACAAAAAACACGATGATTTCCAATGTCAATCCGCTGCTGTTTTTGGCAATGGGTATTTTTGCGCTGACCTTCTTCGCCTTGCTTGGCCTGCACTTGCCCGAGCCTGAGTTGAATCGGACAGACCCGTCCCCGTCCCCGTCCATCGCACAGGGGACAAAGGACAAACACAGTGCATGGTCGTTTCGGCATTTCGTACTGGGTAGCATTGGCGTGAGTTGCAGCGTAGGCATTGAGGTCGGGATTGCGGGGACGATGAATTTGTTCCTGACGGATATGAAGGAAGGTGTTGGCGGGGGATTAAACGCCGAAGTGGCCGGGTTTGTCACGGGGATTTATTTCCTGCTGATGTTTGTCGGGCGTTTCGTCGGCGCCTCTGTGGGGGCAAAGGTATCGGGACGAACGATGTTGGCGACGGCGGCGACGACGGGGATTGCCTTGTTGCTGGCGGCGATTTTCCTGCCGGTGACCACGCGGATGCTTTTTCCTGTTTTTACGGATGGTTCGCTTGTCCTGGCTGATGTGCCTGTAAACGCTCTGTTTCTTGTGCTGACAGGGCTTTGTACATCGGTCATGTGGGGAACGATATACAATCTGGCCGTCGACGGTCTGGGGAAATACCTGGCTTCCGCTTCCGGCATCTTCATGATGATGGTCGGCGGAGGCGCTTTGCTCATGATGGCTCAAAACCAGATAGCGGATATGGTTTCGTATATGGCTTCTTACTGGGTGCCGCTCGCAGGATTTGCATATCTGCTGTTCTTCGCCCTGAAAGGGTCGGTGAATAGAAACAAATCACTGTAGCGAAAGACCCTCAAACCGGCTCCCCCTCGTTTCCTGACGAGGGGGAGTTACAGGCCGTCAGACCGCTGAAATCATTTCTTTTTCCTTTCTCCCGTGATTTTCACTTCTGCCGAACGGCTAACAGGTCAAAAAGTATACGGTAGGGGACGTGATTTTTTTTCGCAACTTCGCCCGGTCGTTTTCCTGTGAAAATGATGTCGGGTCTCAGCGCGTACATGGCTTCCAGACCTTCCAGTTCATTGGGACGTCGATAGCCAAAATGCCGGCTTCACAACGGGATATTCCTTTGGGTGCATTTTCCATGTCGCCCTGATGACCGATCTGCTCTTGTTTTTCAATTTCGCAGGATATGTGTTGCACCGGATACTTGACAACTGTCAGGGCAACGCATACGTCCGTCCCAGCATCGCGTATTTTTCCACGCCAAAACGGTGATAAGGTAACGTTTCATGACGGACATTCGGATGGCCACGAAGCAGAGTCCGTATCTGTTCGAGATCGACAGGCGTGTCGTTGAAACCTGGAATGACAGGCGTACGCACGACTTTGTCCAGGGAGGGAAAGTCTGTGCAAAGCCGGTTGAAGTTTTCCAGAATCAGGTCATTGGGCTGACCGGTGTAAGCAACATGCTTATCCCTGTCAAGCGATTTGATGTCGAAAAGAATCAAGTCGAGGTACGAAGCAGCGGCGGCAAGCAGTGTGTAGTTTCCATATCCGCAGGTTTCCATAGCGACATGCAGCCGCCGTCGTTTCGCCTTTTGCAGCAAATCCGTCAGAAAAGTGCCCTGGAGCAGTGGTTCGCCGCCGCTAAGCGTCAGTCCGCCGTTACCGTGAAGATAAAAAGCTGCGTCTCTTTCAACAACATCTATGATTTCCTCTGCCGTTTTCCATTCGCCTTCCGCCTTCAGGGCACGGGACGGACAAGCGGAGACGCACCGGAAACAAGCTGTGCATCTTTCCCTGTCAATCGTCGCCACGCTCCCGGACGGGAACGCGACAGCCGCAACGGGACAGGCGACAGCACAGAAACCACATGCCGCCTGCCCGATACACCTGGCCGGACGATACGACACCTCCCGTTCCCGCCGCTGCGTTTCCGGATTGCAACACCAGCGGCAACGCAGGGGACATCCCTTGAAAAACACGACGGTGCGGATTCCCGGTCCGTCGTGCAGCGAATAACGCTGGATGTGCGACACCAGTGCGTCCCCGGTCATCAGAGAGCCGTATGTTGTGTGCGGGCAATGATGTCGCTTTGCAGGTCGGGCGACAACTCGGTGAAATATGCACTGTAGCCGGCTATCCTGACCAGGAGGTTGCGGTAGCGTTCGGGATGCTTTTGCGCTTCCAGCAGGGTTTCGCGGTTCATCACGTTGAACTGCACGTGCCACAGCCTCAGGTCACGCCATGTACGGATGAACTGCACCAGCTTGTCCGTCCCTTCCCCGCCCTGCAGACAGGAGGGCGTGAACTTGATGTTGAGCAGCCGAGCCGCATGTTCGCGGAAGTTACAGTTTTTGGTTTGGTAATTCGAGAGCAGCACGGCGGTAGGCCCGTTTACGTCAGCGCCCTGCGTAGCGGCCGATCCGTCGGAGAGCGGAAACCAGGCCCGGCGTCCGTTGGGCGTGGCGCTGACCACCTTGCCGAAAGGCACGTGCGAGGTGAAGGGCACCAGCCGCAAATCCAGGTGCACACCCAGTTCCCGGCTGTAACGGCGCGTGAACTCCTGCGCCTCGCGGTCGAGCAGCCTGCCAATGGCGTCGACGCCGGCCTCGTCGTTGCCATAGCTCGGCGCGTGAAGCAGCCTCTGGCGGATGGCCTCGCCGCCCTCGAAGTTGCGTTGCATGGCTTGCTTTAGTTCAGAAAGCGTGATGCGTTTTTCTTCAAACACGACCTGGCGGATGGCGGCGAGCGAGTCGATTACGGTGGCATAGCCCATGTATTCGAAATATCCCAGGTCAATCCCACCTTCGACCTGCGGCTGATGAAGGTCGATACATGTTTCGCGACACAGTCTGTGCAGCGCCGAACCCAGCGGCGTAGCGAAATGCTGCGCACGCAGGCGGATGATTTCATGCTGCTGGATAAAAGCGTGTTTGAGAAAATAACGCTGCTGTTTCAAGAAAGCGTCGAGAATTTCCTCGAACGAGGTGAAACGCTCAAATTCGCCGGTCGGCAGGCCGATGAGTTCATCGCCGTAGAAGAGCATCCGTCCGTTGTAGACCGTCATTTCGAGTGCAGCGGCGAAGTTGATGTACGCATTCGGACTGGTGTAGGTATCGCGATTGGGCATACGGCACTCTGCACAACCGGAGACGCTGTAGTCATACGCTTCCTCGAAGGTGGCTTTCTTGGAAAGCAGCAGGGGTACGACCTCTTCGTCATTAATCAGCTTGGGAAAGCCGGAACCGTCCTTGATCGTTTCTGCCACTTCATACAGATAGCGTTGCGGACTGCGGACATGGATTCTGGCTGCCAGGTCGGGATAATTCAGCGGAAATTCACGCTTGGATTTCAGAAAAAGATACGTCAGTTCATTGACGGCGTCATATCCGTCTTTTGTTTGTCCACCGATGGTCACGGCTTCCCAGTGCGCGTATCCTTCGTTGAAGGCGCCACCGGTGGACGACAGGTACAAGTCGATAAACTGTGCCATGGAAACCCATACACATTCCAGCAGTTCCTGCGTCTGTTCATCGGTCAGGATACCGGCCTCTCTGTCGCGGGCATAAAAGGGATACAGGTACTGATCCATGCGTCCGTTGGAGATGACGGTGCCTGTTTTCTGCTCGATACGCGAGAACATCTGCGTGAACCACTGTGCCTGCAAGGCTTCGTAAAACGTGCGGGCGGGATGTGCCGGGACGTGTCGGCAGGTCTCCGCAATGCGTTGCAACTCGGCCTTGCGGACGGGATTTGTTTCCCGGCCGGCCAGCATCCCGGCCAGGTCGGCATGACGTTCTGCCCAAAGGATAATGGCATCGCAGACATGGATGACGGCCTGCAGGAAGGGACGTTTCTCCGTGTTGTCCACCGGACTGTATTCGTCGAGCTGTGCGATGCGTTCTTCCATTTCGCGCCTGATGCCGAGAAAGCCTTTTTCCAACACAATCTCGTAGTCGTGTACCCACTGTATCGACGAGCGAAACGAGGCCGTTTCGTTGACAATGAAGCGCGAGGAGAGGCTGGCGTCGTTGTTGTAGGTAAGCCTCCTTGTCTCCGGCGGAAGCGCTCTGGCCAGGTCTTCATGAAAGGTCTTGCCTTCCCAGTAGGGTGCAATTTCTTCCCGGACGATGCGCGCATCCTCTTCGGAAATGTCGAAGGGGGAAACATCCCGCTCCGGCAGATGCTCAATGGCTTCGCCCAGAATGTTTCCGTCCAGTTCCGGATACAGAATGCCATACCGCCCCTGTTTCCCGCACCGGCCGACGATTAATTGGCGGTCATCAATATAAACGGTAGCTTCCCGGGCATACAGAAACAAGGCTTTTGACCATCGCAATATCAGCGGTTCGCCTTCCGTCTCACGGAACGAACGGGTAAAATAATAACCCCGTTCGACGTCGATTTGCGGTTTTTTCGTCCGAATTTCTTTCAGGATATGGTGCGCTCTGTTCTTCTTTTCTTGATTGGCGTCACCGTTATGGATCTCCTGTTGAATACGCTCTTCCTGAGCAGATAAAATCAAATCATTCATACTTATTTAATTGTCAATATTCTGTTAGAACCGTTCATCGTCCATGCCTGCACGGACAAATCCGTCATGAACACGGTCTGCGTTCCGAATCAAACCGGAATCCGGCGTATTTATCAAACCTTTTGCGGGCGCAAAAAAATGTTTTTGTACGTTCATCAAACATTCCGGCGCCCGCAAGATTCCGGATGATTCGCAACTCGTCACGCATCCCGTGTTCGCTGTCAGGAATAAATCGGTTTCAGCGTATTGTGGATATACTCTGCGCTTACCGCGGCCGACGCTGCCGGAGTAGTGAACGTATAATCCTGTTCCACATTCAGCCATCCCGAGAAGCTGGCTTCTTTCAATATCGTCAGGATATCCGGAAAATCAATTTCTCCTTGTCCCAGTTCGCGCAGGTTGGGACCGAAATGCGGACGCTGAAACTCGCCGGCCGAATCTTTCAGATGGAAATAACTCAACCGGTCACGGTATTTCCTGATGATAGCCGACACCTGTCCACCGCCCAGCCGGATATGTCCCGTGTCGGGCACCAGCGCCACATCCTGCGGACGGGTAAGTTCCATCACGAAATCTATTTCTTCGGGCGTTTCAATGATCGTGTTCACATGCGGATGTACTCCCAGCCGTACCCCGGCATCATTTGCCCTCTGTCCCAGTTCGGTCAGCAGGGGCGCCGATTCTTCGATCAACGCCCGGTTGTCGCCCTCCACTCGCCCCGGAGGCCCGATGATGATGTTTTCCGCACCGTAGAAACGCACGTTCTCCAGTGTGTTTGTGAAGGCGGAAAGAATCGTGTCCTTCTGCGTCCTGTCGTGGAACACGCCACTGAAGTAATTGCCTGAGAGCGCAAGGTTTTTCTCCCGGAGCAAATCGCGGAAACTCTCCCTCGTGAACCCGTGTCCGGCCAGTTCGTCCTTTCTCGGCGAAAATTCAATCCCGTCCAAACCCAACTCGGCCAGGTTTTGAATTGCTTCGGAAAGCGGAACGTCGCGACCTTTGAAATCGCGCCATAAAATCCATCCCATTGCCCAGCGGAGTTGTTTTTTTCCCTGCGGACGTTTCCCCTTCGTGCAGGCTGTCCAGGGACTTCCCGCCACGACTGCCGCCGAAACAGCGGCTACATTTTTCATAAAAATTCTTCTGTTCATATCTGTTTTTTTTATGTGAAATCAACGTATGTTCAATGCGGATCTACTTCCCTGTAAGCGTCGATGATCGCCCGTTCGCCCTCCTTGCCCGGCCTGCTTTGCCCGTGTTCAAGAGAAATGACGTCGTCGTAATGCCGTTCGTGCAGATACCGGAAAATAGTGCTGTAATTGATTTCGCCGGTGGTCGGTTCATTACGTCCGGGGTTGTCGCCGACATGAATAGATCCTATATACTCCCAGCACGCTTCGAGATTGGGAATGAGATTTCCCTCCGTCACCTGCTGGTGATAAAGGTCGTCCACCAGTTTGCACCCGTGACGCCCGACGGCGACACAAATCATTTTCGCCTGCGTCGTGCGTGTCAGGAAGAGGCCGGGATGGTTGGTGAGCGTATTGAGCGGCTCCAGTACGATTTCCAGCCCGTGAGGGCCGATGATGTCCAGGCACATCCGCAGGTTTTCGATGACGTTTGCCGTCTGGTATTCGGGATGCAGTTTGGCGTCGTAATGCCCCGGCACCACCAGCCCCTTGCGGATGCCGGTGCGTTTTTGCACTTCCAGACCTGCCAGCATTTTCGTTTTGAGCATCTCTTTGATGTCGGCGCTGTTTAGCACAAACGTGCATCCGCTCCAGTCTATCTTGAAAGAGAACTGCCCCAGCTCCAGACCTAACCTCCGCGCTTCGCCGGCGATTTTTTCCTGTTCTTCCGGCGGCCGGCCAATCATTCCGAGGTCGTAGGCCGCCCGGAAACCCTGATCGGCGATAAACCGGAGGTGGTCGATCGGGTCTTTTCCGGCATGTTCCCTGAACATGCCCAGGCTGGGGGCATACTTTAACGTAAACTTTGCGCTGTTCGACGCGCGGGACTGGGGTGAAGGAGAAGCCGCCGCTTCTGCCGCCATTCCTGCCGCACCCGCGAGCAAGATCCCGCCAGCCGCCTGTTTGATAAAATTTCTTCGTTCCATATATGATAAATTTAATGTTTGCACAGATGCGACGCGGTCTTACCTGAACAGACGGTCTTCCAGTTCGCCGATTTCCCTGACGCAGTTGCGCAGGAAGACTTTCCATTCGTCGTCCACGCCGTCGGTAAATCCGGTTTCGAGCCAGGCGTCCACCAGCCGGCAGGCGTGTTTGGGCGGCGTGAGCCACTCGCCGAAGACCAGCACGTTGCAGTTGTTGACGGCTTTGGCCTGCTGCGCCGTGAAGGTGTTGAACACATGCACCGGATAGACGCCTTTGAACTTGGCGGCTGTGATGACGCTGCCCGCTCCCGTACCGCAGATGATGATGCCGCGCTCGTAGCGTTTCTCCGATATGCCACGGGCGACGGCTGCCGCCGCCTCATGATAGGGGACAAACTCGCCGCCTTCCTTCATGCCGGCGTCGTCCACCCGGAAACCTTTACTTTCCAGCCAGACGGTCAATTCTTTTTTCAGGGTCAGTCCCGCGCGGGTACTGCCGATAATAATTTTTTTCTCACTCATATTCATTTTTTTTCTGACAAGTTTCTTTTTTCAATAATCACGGGTGCATTTCAAATTGCCGATTCCGTTGAGCGCACCTATCCACTCACACGCTCCGATCGCCCCTTCACAGGATTCAACATCGGAAG
>JAITAY010000040.1 GCA_031283915.1 Tannerella sp. | reverse complement strand
ACATCCGATTCCGTGTAATACGCTTTCTGATCTATCCGTTTGTAATTGAGCCATCCCAGCGTGCGGTAACGCTGCAAAGTCCGTTTACAGACGTTGAACAGAAGGCATAAATCCTGATTGTCGTACAGCCGTTCGGCGTCAATGGTCGGCGCATTTTGCACCTGCTCGTCCGGCCTGTCCATTTTGTTTTCCAGACGGTCGAACCGTTCCATGATGCGCTTCATCCACGTTTCAAAATCACGGCTTTCTATAAACATAGCTCATCAACCGTTAATATGTCCGATAATAAAATAACCTGAATTGTCTGCATCTTTCCGGATAATTTCCCTGTCCCGCATGAACCTGATGTAACTCTTTGCCGTGCGTTCCTTTACGTCCAAAACAGACTGAATCTGTTCGCACAAATCCACATACGTACAATACCGTTGCTTGCCGAAAATCGTTCTGGCAACGCCCGAAAGTTCCGTTTCTTTGCGTTTTTCCTTTTCCGCTTTGTTTTTTTCGCCGAGATAAACGTGCATACCCAAATCTTTATCTCATGAAAACTGAACCAGCGGGACATCCAAAGGACTTCCATCCCTCACTTTTAACGCCTTGGCAACTAAAATTTGCGGATCTTCATCCTTTTCGATGGAGAGGATTGCGGCCGCCTTGCGTTGTAGCTCCGAGCCGAGATGACCGCGAAGTTTCATGCCGTTGGGAATAAAATGCAGCACGCAAACAATTGTTGCTCCCAGCGTGTCGATCGAAAAAAAAGCATCACGTATGGTTCCGGCAATCAGGCTTCCCACATAGTTACTTTTTCCCGTTCCTTCGCCGCCCGTGATGCCGAATAAGTTTCCCTGCGTTCCGAGCGGAACGTCATTAATCAAAATAACCATCTCTGCCTGAATCGGCGGATTGTAGAAATCAATTTCGCAGGGTTTGAGTATGCCTGCGATGCCTTTTACCGAAACTTCGCGGTTACTTTCCCCCGAATTTAAACCCATTTATCAATTGGCTTCACGGTCCTTCGTCATCGACTGCGCGAAGCAACCGGAATAAACGGTTAAATCTTCCGGCTGCCGAAAAAAATCTCCACTCGGCTGAGTTAAGTCTCTTTTTTTTTCTATCTTTGGCGCGAATTCTGTTTTATGGATTATATTTCAATGAGATCATTGTCAAAGAAAATAATAACAGGGATGATTCTATTTGCCGGTCTTGCTTCCGGCGTTGGTGCACAAAGCCTCGACCAGGCGAAAAAACTGTATAACGACGGAAGCTATGAAGAAGCTAGGCCGGCTTTTGAAAGATTGGTCAGCCAGTCGCCCAATAATTCGTCATACAATTTATGGTATGGCGTGTGCTGTTATGAGACAGGCGACTGGGAAACGGCGGAAAAATATCTGCGGGTAGCCCTTAATCGCAAGGTGGCGGAAGCTTCGCGCTATCTGGCGAACATCTATACGGCGCAATACCGTTTCGAAGAAGCCGTAGAGATGTGGGAAAGCTACATCGAGCAGATGCAAAAGAAAAAGGAAAATACCGAAGCCTTTGAACAGCAACTGGCACAAGTGGAAAAATTGCAGCGCATGAAGGAAAAGACAGAAGACGTACAGGTGATTGACAGCCTCGTTGTCGACAGGGAGCAACTCCTTTCCGCCTACTTTCTGAACGAAGATTGCGGGAAACTGGAGACGTACGACGCTCATTTTGAGTCGTCCGAAGCCCTTGCAACGGCTGTATATGTCAATCCCAAAGGTGACCAGGCCTATTACGCCCGTCCGTCGGAAAACAGCCGCTATGCGCTTTACACCCATGCCCGGCTGATGGACGCCTGGGCAGACGAAAAACCGGTCTTTCCGTCGGATACGGCGGAAAACAATTACCCGTTTGTCCTGGGTGACGGCCTGACGCTCTACTTTGCCTCGAAAGGCAACGGTTCCATTGGCGGATACGACCTGTTCGTAACGCGCTACAACATTCATAACGCATCCTATCTGGCACCCGAACAGATGGGTATGCCTTTTAATTCTCCGGCCAATGATTACCTGATGGTCATCGACGAAGTCAAGGGAGTGGGCTGGTTTGCTTCTGACCGCAATCAGCCGGAAGGGAAAGTCTGCATCTACTTGTTCATCCCCGACGAATCGCGCAAACGACTCGAAAACAGCGAGGATGACGAAAAACTGCGTCAGCGGGCGAAGCTCTCCGCCATCCGGGAGACATGGGTGAGCGGCGGGAATTATGCCGCACTGATCCAAAGCGCACGAACGCCTCCTGCTTCCGGGGAAAAGGCAAAGAAGAAGGAATTTGAACTGATCATCAACGATCGCACGACCTATTACATGTGGAGCGATTTTCGGAGTGGCGAAGCAAAATCCTTTTATGAAAAGGCGATCGGACTGAAGCAACAGGCGTCGTCCGTCGCCGGCAAGCTGGAAGAAGCGCGCGGGTTGTATGCGGAAGGCAACGCCTCCGTCCGCGACCGGCTGAGCGCCTCCATCCTGCAGACGGAAAAAGAATGGGAATCGCTGATCCGGCAGGCGTCCGAATGGGAAAAGCGAGCACGCAATACGGAAAATGTACAATTGAAAAACAAATGACATGACATTGGATATTCTCATCATCATTCTCTGCATGGGCATCGCCGTTTTCCTGCTGTTGTTGGAGATCTTCCTGCTGCCGGGTGTTACGGTCGCAGGCGTGGGTGGAGGACTTTTTGCCGTTGCCGGCATCGTATACGCCTATTCGGTCGCTCCGATGACCGGACATATCACCTTTGGCAGTTCCGTGATTGTTTTCGGGGGATTCTTCTGCTGGCTGCTTCGCGCCAAATCATTCCAGCGGGTAGCCCTCACAACAAACATCGACGCCACGCTGACTTCTACCCGCAATATCGGCCTCCGGGTCGGCGACCGGGGAGTTACCCTCTCGCGCCTTGCACCGATCGGCAAAGCCCGTTTCGGTCAGACCGTTGTCGAGGCGAAAGCGCAGGAAAACTTTATTGACGAACAAACGCCTGTCACCATCGTCCGGATTGACGGGCACAATGTCACGGTACAGATGGTCGACGAATCCCCCATAGCGCCTATTAACTCATAAACATTATACATTATCAATATGGAAACAAATTTTGTATTTTATTTGCTGCTGCTGGCAGTAATTGTTCTGTTTTGTATTTTCTGGTACTATGTACCCTTTCTGTTGTGGATTTCGGCAAAAGTGTCCGGAGTCAGTATCTCGTTGATTCAACTGTTTCTGATGCGCATTCGTAAAGTGCCGCCCGGCGTGATTGCCCGTGCGATGATCGAAGCGCACAAGGCCGGATTGAAATCGCTCACGCGCGACGAACTCGAAGCGCACTACCTGGCCGGAGGGCATGTCGAGCGTGTCGTTCACGCCCTGGTTTCCGCCTCGAAAGCCAACATCGACTTGACGTTCCAGATGGCAACGGCGATCGATCTGGCCGGCCGCGACGTTTTTCTGGCTGTGCAGATGTCGGTCAACCCGAAAGTCATTGATACGCCGCCCGTCACGGCAGTAGCGAAAGACGGCATCCAGTTGATCGCCAAGGCGCGTGTCACCGTACGCGCCAATATCAAGCAATTAGTCGGTGGCGCCGGTGAAGAAACCATCCTGGCGCGCGTCGGTGAAGGCATCGTTTCCTCCATCGGATCGTCCGAGAGTCACAAAAGTGTACTGGAAAATCCCGACTCCATCTCCAAGCTGGTGCTTCGCAAGGGACTGGATGCCGGTACGGCATTTGAGATTCTTTCCATCGACATTGCCGACATCGACATCGGCAAGAACATCGGCGCCGTCTTGCAGATGGATCAGGCGCAGGCCGACAAGAACATCGCGCAGGCCAAGGCTGAGGAACGCCGCGCCATGGCTGTGGCTACCGAACAGGAAATGAAGGCCAAGGCGCAGGAAGCCCGTGCTAAAGTGATCGAGGCCGAAGCGGAAGTGCCCAAAGCCATGGCCGAAGCTTTCCGCACCGGCAATCTCGGGATCATGGATTACTATCGGATGAAGAATATCGAAGCCGATACCTCCATGCGCGACGCCATCGCCAAGCCTTCCAGCGGCCCAAGCAAGCCGATTAAGGATTGATAACCGGAAAAACGTGAAAATGAATCCATGCAGTGATTCATTTTCACGTTGCCTCTCCTTTCTCATTACTGTTATTTTATGTCATTTTTGCCTTCCGAACTGATCATTCATCCGGATGGGAGTATTTTCCATCTGCATTTAAAGCCGGAGCAGGTAGCCGGGCGCGTGATACTGGTCGGCGACCCGGAGCGGGTATCGTTCATCGGCGAATACTTCGACGAGAAGGAATGCGAGGTTTCCAACCGCGAATTTCATTCCATCACGGGGAGTTACCGCGGGAAGCGCATCTCCGTGGTATCGCACGGCATCGGCGGCGACAACATCGACATTGTGTTGAATGAATTGGACGCCCTGATGAACATCGACTTTGCGACCCGTACACTCAAACCTGTCTTCCGGCCTTTGACGATGGTGCGTATCGGGACGTCCGGCGGATTGCAGCCGTGTGTGAAAACGGGCATGTATGTGGCTGCATCACAGTCGATCGGCCTGGACGGCGTACTCTATTTCTACGCCGGTAGCGAGCGGGTGCGTGATACGCCCTTCGAAGCGGAATTGCTGAGGCAACTGGAGTGGCGGATTGCGGGCGTACGCCCCTACGTCGTTTCGGCCGACGCTTCCCTGCTTACGCAAATTACGCGCAACGACATGCTCTGTGGTGTCACGATGGCCGCTAACGGTTTTTATGGTCCCCAGGGACGCGAGTTGCGACTTCCCCTGGCCGACCCTACGTTGAATGCCAGAATGGCCGCATTTGAATACCTGGGCAGGAAAATCACCAACTACGAAATGGAAAGCGCTGCCCTGGCCGGACTGGCCGCGATGATGGGACATCGCGCCATGACCGTTTGCTGCATCATCGCCGG
>JAITAY010000021.1 GCA_031283915.1 Tannerella sp. | reverse complement strand
TCGTCCGTACTTGTGCTGCTGTTTCAGGGCGGAATCACGCTGTTCGTATCCGTCGCGGGAAAGGACATCCCGGCCGAAGTCATCTCCGGGATAACCGTAGTAGGGGGTATTATCCTGACAGGGCTAAGTCTTATCCTCCTGAAGATAAAACAGGTTGAAATCATCAACATGCTTCCTGCCCTGCTTCTTATCTGTCTTTTTGTCTGGATGAAGCTGGCGCTTGGATATTAGCGCCGGCTTTCTCTAAAATACGATTAAAAATGTTGGCCATAGATGCCTCTCCAACCGCTCCTTTTTTCTTTCCGCTGTCTTCGTTTTTTTAGAAAGGACTGTAAATCAATCGGGAAATATCATTTACGCTCGCCGGAAATTATATTTTCCGGCGGGAAACGATTGCTGTTTTTCCAAAAAAATGTTTTCTGTATATACTGCGCGCGGTATAACTACCTGTTTATGCGTATCACTCGTGTTGTTTGGCTTCGTTCCAGAGGTCGTCCATTTCGGCCAGTGTCATGTCTTTCAGGGAACGTCCCTGACGAAGGGTCTGCGCTTCCAGGTAGTTGAATCGACGGATGAATTTCTGATTGGTACGTTCCAGCGCATTGTCGGGATTGATTTTGTATAGCCGGGCGGCATTGATCAGGCTGAACAGGAAATCCCCCAATTCCGCTTCCATCCGGTCGGTATCCATTTGTGCTATTTCGTGTTTCAGTTCGTTCCATTCCTCTTCGATCTTGTCCCACACCTGCTCCCGTTTCTCCCAGTCGAACCCCGCGTTCCGCGCCTTCTCCTGTATCCGGCAAGCCTTGACTAAGGAGGGCAGGGCTGCCGGCACACCTTCCAGGACGGTACTGTTACCGCCTTTTTCCTTTAGCTTGAGTTGTTCCCAGGACTGTTCCACCTTCCGGCTGTTGTCCGCCCGTGCATCGCCGAAGACGTGCGGATGACGGTAGATCAGTTTTTCGCAGAGACTCTTGCAGACGTCGTAGATGTCGAACTGCTCCTTTTCTTCCCCTATCTTGGCATAGAAGACGATATGCAGCAGGAGGTCGCCCAGTTCCTTCCGGATGTCGTCCGGCTCGTCGCGCATGATGGCGTCGCAGAGTTCATACGTTTCTTCAATTGTATTGGTGCGCAGACTTTCGTTGGTCTGTTTCCTGTCCCACGGGCATTTCTCCCGCAACTCGTCCATGATGTCGAGCAGTTGCCCGAAAATAGCCGGACGTTCTTCTTTTGTATGCATGTGTCGTTTATTTATAATTTTTCAATCCGTTTTCCAGAAACTGCACGTATCCGGCAATATCTTCGCTGTAAGCATAAGAGGGCGAAAGCGGCTTCCCGCCGGCGTCCAGTATGACATGGAAAGGTTGTGCATTGGCTCCGAATTTGTATCGCTGCAGATAACTCCATTTGTCACCAACGGTTTTCAGCGTGCGCTTCTTTCCGTTTTCCCCGATGGCGACGGATTGCGGTAACTTCTCCTTGTCGTCCACCATCAGGGTGATCAGTACAAACTTCTCTTCCAGCAGCGCCTTCACCTGCGGGTTGGTCCAGACGGCGGCCTCCATCTTGCGGCAGTTCACGCACCCGTAGCCGGAAAAGTCTATCAAGACCGGCTTGCGGACTTTTTCCGCACAGTCCATGCCGGCTTCGTAATCGTCGAAAACCGCGTGCACGCCGTCTCTGTAAAGACTGAAGTCCTGCGTATAAAGGGGAGGAGCAAAGGCGCTGATGGCCTTCAGCGGCGCACCCCACAGACCCGGAATCAGGTAAACGGTGAAGGCGAATGACGCCATGGCCATGAAAAGACGGGGCACAGAGATATGCCTCGGTTTACTGTCGTACCTGAAACGGATTTTGCCCAACAGGTAATACCCCAGCAGGGCAAAGATGACAATCCAGAGCGTCAGGAACACTTCCCTGTCCAGTATCCGCCAGCCATAGGCCAGATCGGCCACGGAGAGGAATTTCAGCGCCAGCGCCAGTTCCAGGAAAGCCAGTACGACTTTCACCGAATGGAGCCACCCGCCCGACTTGGGCAGGCTGTGCATCAGGTGGGGGAACACCGCAAACAGGGCGAACGGCAGGGCCAGCGCCAGGGCGAAACCGGCCATGCCGACGGCCGGCCAGAGGACGTTACCGCCGGAAGCCGCCTCTACCAGCAAGGCGCCGATGATGGGGCCTGTGCAGGAAAACGACACCAGCGCCAGCGTGAACGCCATGAAAAAGATACTCCATACGCCGGACATCGCATCCGCCTTTGCATCCATCCGGTTTGTCCAGGAAGCAGGCAACGCAAATTCAAAAGCGCCGAAGAAGGAGATGGCGAACAGGAGCAGCAGCAGGAAGAAAAGGACATTGAAAATGGCGTTGGTTGACAGGTCGTTCAGCGCGCTGGCGCCGAAGATGCCGGTAATCAGCAAGCCCAGGGTTAGGTAGATCACCACGATGGACAGGCCATACAGCATGGCCTCCCGAATGGCCTTCGACCTTTTCCGGTTGCGTTTGAGGAAGAAACTGACCGTCATCGGAATCATCGGCCAGACGCAGGGCGTCAGCAGGGCAATCAACCCGCCCAGAAAGCCTGCCCAGAAAATATACTGCCACGATGCATCCCTGGCCGTTGCCGTTGTATCGCCAAAAGCTTTCAGTTCCTCCATCACGGGCGTCCACAATGCCGGCTTTTCGGTCAGGACACCCTGTGAGGCCGGTTTCCGGCTTGCGACGACAACCGGATGCAGGTCTACGGTCACAGACTCCGGCATTTCTCCCTGTATTTCGGGGAGGAGGCTTACCGCTTCCGACGCCGCCGAATCGGGCGTTTCGGCGGCGGCTACGGCCGGGATACCGTTTTGCAACTGAGTTCCGTCGAACGTAAACCGGACACGCTCCGGCGGCAGGCACATTTCGTCGTTGCACGCCATGAACTCTACTTCGCCCGAGAGCTTGAACTTCTTCACATCGGTGATCCGAATTTTCTGCGAGAAGGTGACCGTTCCGGCATACCAGCGCACATCCATGTCAAACATGTCGTCGTGCACCGTGGCCGGCGCAACGGAGGCCGTCGGTTTGCCAACCAGTTCCCCCCCCTTCAGGGTTTCGAAAATGAAATGGGTCGGGATCGGCCCTCCATCGGGCAAATTCATGTCATACACATGCCACCCCTGCTCAGCCGTCGCCGTGAACCGAACTTCCTTCTCGGCCGACACCGGATCCGTTAGCTCGATTTTCCACTTGACCGGCGTAAGAATCTGCGCCTCGGCAAAGAATACCGTCAGTAGACAACCTGTCCAAATAATGCTTCTTATCATTGGTTTATCCCTTAAATAATTCGCACAAAATTAGATGAAAAAGCACAGTTTTCCAAGCGCGAGGGATAAAAAGTCAAGACCACCCCTGTTGCGCTCGCCTCCGTACTCCCGGGTACAATCACTGTCTACGTGATGGTGGGGAATAACACACGTAGAGACGTTGCGTGCAACGTCTCTACTACTACAATGGGTTATCAGCGGTTTACGGGGCGGAGGGAATGACACCCGCAGGGACAAAATCGGGATTTTTGCCTGTTTCCGTTCCTTAGGAACTGTCTGGAAATAAATCACCCCTTTACGGGTCTGTTTTTCATCCTACTTCCTCCTGAAAATGCTTACATACCCCGGTATGCGCACATTTTCAGCCGTTGGATGGCAAAAAACATCTCCCGTCAATTGGGATGGTTTATTTACAGACAGCTCCTTAACCGCTCTTTCCTGTTCCGTTTTCTACTTATACAGTGCTCCGTATGTCTGACAAGCTCTGTAGTCCGCACCTTCCTTATCCATGCCGAAAGCGTTCCACGCGGCCGGCCGGAAGATGTCTTTCCCGTCAACATTGTGCATACATACCGGAATGCGTAACATGGAAGCCAGCGTGATCAGGTCGGCGCCGATATGTCCGAAACTAATGGCGCCATGGTTCGCCCCCCAGTTGTTCATGACCGAATACACGTCCTTAAAGGTGTCGTTGTCGGCTAAGCGGGGCGCAAACCAGGTGGTTGGCCAGCCTTTGTCCGTGCGTTCATCCAAGGTCTTGTGCACTTCGGGGTCGATATCCACCGTCCATCCCTCGGCCAGTTGCAACACCGGTCCCAGCCCTTTTATCAGGTTCAGGCGTATCATCGTACAGGGCATCCCGCCTTTTGACAGGAACTTGGACGAGAAGCCGCCGCCCCGGAAATATTCGCGGTTGGCGGGCATCCAGGTCGTGGCGTCCAGACATGCTTGAGCTTCTGCGGCGGAGATTTCCCAGAAAGGTTTCATTACCGGACGGCCCTCCTTGTCGCTCTGCTGTCCGGAACCGTCAAGCGATGCCGCACCGGAGTTAATCAGGTGGATGATGCCGTTGGCGGCCTGCCCGGTCAGTTTTTTCCCCGTCACGCGCTCTACGGCCTCAGGACTCCAGTAGGTACGCACGTCGGCAAAAACCTGTGCTGTACCGGTCAGCAGATGACCAAAAAGCATTGCCGTGCCGTTGAGCGCGTCGTTCTCCGTAGCCAGTACAAACGCTTCGCGAATGCCGTTCCAGTCGTACGATGAGTTCAGGATGGCTTCGGTAAAGTCGCCGTTCGGGAAATGATCCGTCCACTGGCGTTGCCCCTGGAAACCGGCAGCAAGGGCATTGTGTCCCAGCGATTCTTCGCCGAATCCCATTTCCTTCAGTTTCGGGTTACCTATCATCAGGTCACGTACGATAAGCGTCATTTTTACGATAAACTCCCAGTCGGCCTGTTGTCCCTCCGGGTTTTTGACCAGGTCTTTCCGGTTAATCGTATCTTCCCCCTGCCGGCAGTTCTTCTTCACCCATTCGAGCGCTTGGGCATATTCTTCCTTGTCATAGATGCCTTCGTTCATGCGGCGGATGATTTCCACTTCGTCAATCCCTTCGCAACGCATACCCAAATAGTTCTCGAAGAAGTCGGTGTTGACAATCGAGCCGGCAATCCCCATGCAGACAGCGCCGATGGAGAGATACGATTTGCCGCGTATCGTGGCTACCGCCAGCGCCGCACGTGCAAAGCGCAGGAGCTTTTCGGATACGTCGACCGGGATTTCTTTCGTACCGGCATCCTGTACGTCGTGTCCGTAAATACCGAACGCCGGCAAACCCTTCTGGGCATGTGCAGCCAATACGGCCGCCAGGTAAACGGCACCCGGACGTTCCGTCCCGTTGAAGCCCCAGACGGCTTTCACGGTGTGCAAATCCATATCCATGGTTTCGCTGCCGTAACACCAGCAAGGCGTCACCGTGATGGTTACGCCAACGCCCTCTTTCTTGAATTTTTCCGCACAGGCCGCACTCTCAGGCACGCGCCCGATGGTGGAATCGGAAATCACACATTGTACCGGCGTTCCGTCGGGATGCTTCAGCGTGGAAGTCAGCAAGGATACTACACTTTTGGCCATGTTCATGGTCTGTTCTTCCAGCGATTCCCGTACGCCGCCCATCCGGCCGTCAATCACCGGGCGAATGCCGATCTTCGGCCATTCGCCTTGAAATCTGTTTGTTCTCATTGATATACTTTATTTTATTGACAAAACATTACATATAGACTGCAACTCTTTTTCGGAAAAGACAATCTATTTTGGCCTCGAAATTACCATATAATTTCGGAATACCGGTTCTCTTACATCTTTTTAATACATCAAACGAGCAAAAAGAAGTTCGCCTGCCGGAATTTTGCCTATTTTTGTCGGGTTTAATATCTTAATTGTGTATGGAAAAGAAGAGGATTATTATTGTATTACTATGCTGTTTTGCAGCAGTAGCGGGTATGTCTGCACAGGAATTGCAGGAAATCAAGTTGAAAGCCCCGGATAAAACGCGCGGTTCCGCCACGATGAAAGCGCTTTCGGATCGGCATTCCGATCGTGCATACAGTCCGCAGGAATTAAACTTGCAGGATTTATCCGACTTGCTTTGGGCAGCGAACGGCGTCAACCGTCCGGACGGGAAACGTACAGCGCCGTCGGCCATGAACAAACAGGAAATAGACGTCTACGCGATTCGTGCAGATGGCGCTTACTTGTATGATGCGCAGGCTCATTCATTGAAACCTGTGGCCAAAGGCGATTACCGGGCAGCCGTGGCCGGTAGCCAGGATTTTGCCAAAACGGCGCCGGTATGTTTCGTGACAGTCATCAACTTAGACAAGCTGGGCGACCCGAAAGCCGAACATACCAAAATCATAGGGGCGGTAGATGCAGGGATTGTTACGCAAAACATCAATCTCTTTTGCGCGGCTGTCGGGCTTTCCACCGTTCCGCGTGCTTCAATGGATCAGCAGGAGCTTCGGAAGGTGTTAAAGCTAAACGATCATCAACTCCCGATCATGAATAATCCGGTCGGTTATCCTAAAAAATAATGAGTGCAGTTCGGTTTGTCGGACAGTCCGGACAACCGAACGCTCTTTGATTCATGGTTATTTTCATTATCCTGATGTTAGCTGCCTATCTGGGCGGCAACGGTTATATTTGCCTGCGCGGATTGCAGGCGCTCCGGCATTTTCCACCGGTTGTCAAGTGGGTATTTGGAGGAGTTGTGTGGATAAGTGCGCTGTCTATCCTTTTGACATTTGTCTTCCGTCATTCCCGATTGTCCGCCTCTTCGTGGGCGCATTTCTTTTTTGAATACAGTACCGGTTGGCTGGTTTTTACGCTGTACATGGTGTTGTTTCTGTTGTGTTGCGATCTTTTCCGGCTTTTCTTTCATTTTCAGTACGGTTTCATCAGCGCACTGACGTTGACCGCTTGTTTGCTGGTTTACGGCTTCCTTCATTATCAGCGCCCGTCTGTGCAGGAGATTAACCTGACTGTGAACAAACCGGTAACCAGCGCCGGCGATACGTTCAGGATTGTGGCCGTCAGCGACCTCCATCTGGGAATGGGTACGGCCTGCGGCCAACTGGAAAAATATATCCACATGATAAACGGGCAGCGGCCGGACTTGATTCTGATCGGCGGCGACTTGATCGACAACAGCATCATCCCGGTGCAGGAGCGCCAGATGGAACAAACGCTGTCGCAGTTACGTGCAGAGCTGGGCATTTACATGGTTCCGGGGAATCATGAAAACATTAGCGGCATAGCGGATTGCGTGTCATATCTCCGCCGGACGCCGATCTGTCTCCTGCGGGATTCGGTCGTGAGGCTTCCCAACGGCATTCAGATTGTCGGACGGGACGATCGCAGCAACCCTCTCCGGAAACCGCTGTCACAACTTGTCGGCGATATGGATGCGGCATTTCCTGTCATTGTGCTTGACCATCAGCCCGTGGAACTGGCGCAGGCAGTCGATGCCGGCGCCGATCTTCTGTTTTGCGGTCACACGCATAACGGGCAGGTGTGGCCGATGAATTGGTTGACGAGCCGCCTCTTTGAGATTGCTTACGGATATGAAAAACGTGGAAATACAAACATTTATGTTTCATCGGGCTTGGCGCTTTGGGGTCCGCCGTTCCGTATCGGCAGCCGGAGCGAAATGGTCGTATTCAATCTTTCATTCCAGCGTCCATGAGAGTATTTTTGCAGGCGATTTTCGGGCAAATCCTGTTAAACGGATATCTCCTGTGGCGGGGACAACAGGCGCTTCCCCCCGGAAAAAAGTGGCGCATACCGTTTGTCCTGTTTTTCGTCCTGGAATGGACGCTCTACTTTGCCGGTTATTTCTTTCACGCCCTCCTGCCGGATGGTCTGATGATTTTCATCCTGCACATTTGTACCACCTGGTACATTGCTTCGATGTATCTGGCGATGGGCATGTTGCTGCCGGAACTGCTCATGCTGACCAACCGGTGGTGGAAATGGTATCCGGAAACCGTCCGCAAGCATTGGCAGGGGATGAAACGGGCCTTTTCCGTTCTCCTGGTCGCCGGCGTAACCGGTCTGATGTTCAGCGCCCACCGTCAGGCAGTGTGTCCGGTCGTGACACATGTGTATCTTCATATTCCCAAAGTGGTGGAAGGCAGGGACAGCCTGACGGCGGTACTGATGTGCGACATGCATTTCGGTGAGTTTGTCGGCAAAAAACAAGCCCGGCATTATGTTTCGCTTTGCAACGCCCAACATCCCGACTTGATTGTTGTAGCCGGAGACATCATTGATTATGAATCGTTGATGGCAGAGCAACTGCATATCGAAGAAGACCTTCAACAATTAACCGCACCTTTGGGCGTCTACCTGATCCTCGGCAATCACGAATATCGCGCAAACAGACATGCCAAGCGCCGGTGGATGGAAAAGCTCGGTGCCGTGTTGCTGGTCGATTCCGTGGCGATGCCGGACTCCGCCTTTTACCTGGTGGGTCGGGACGATGCCATTAATCCTGAACGCGCTGCATTGCACACGTTAATGAAAGATATGGATCTTTCCAAACCGGTCATTGTGCTGGACCATCAACCTGTGAGTCTCAACGAAATCATGATGAACCAGGCGGATCTGGGTCTTCACGGACATACGCATAACGGGCAATTATGGCCGTATCGGCTACTCTTGCGATTTGTGTACGAATGCGTCTACGGGTATTACAGGAAAGGCAACACACAATTTTACGTATCTTCCGGCATCGGCTACGCCGGCGCACCTTACCGAATAAGTACCCGCTCCGAACTGGTCGTGCTGCACATCACATTTGACCGTCCGTAACAGGAAATAACGGAAGCGGCAGGGACTATTCAAGCTGTCGTGCGTCCAAGAGGAAATGCTGTTTCCCGATACGGGTTGCATCCGCGCTCCGGACTTTTTTGAAGACCTCAAGCGGTAAATTTATTTGGAATAAGTACCTTTGCTCCCAAAACAGATGCTTATGAATACCCGTTATATGCTTATTGGTTTGGGAATAACCCTGCTGACGGAAATGAGTTGCAGGCCGTCGCCGCCTCATTTTATTTCAGAGGCAACCTGTCGCAACAAAGTCGCAAAGACCTTTGAGGTTAAACAGGCTACTTTTACCGACCAAACCCTCTTCTCCGTGTTTGACAGGGAACTGACGACCCGCGAACGCGAGGCGCTGATGTTTCTCTACGCCTGGATGCCGATCGGTGATGTGGCCGACTATCCGGGTGACTTTTATCTGGAGAACGTGCGTGCAAGTTTCACAGCGCAAGAGGAAATGCCCTGGGGAAAGAACATTCCTGAGGACGTCTTCCGCCATTTCGTGTTGCCTGTGCGCGTCAACAATGAAAATCAGGATAACAGCCGGACGGTCTTTTACGAAGCATTGAAAGAGCGCGTGAAGGGGCTTTCGTTAGGCGAGGCCGTGCTGGAAGTCAATCACTGGTGTCATGAGAAAGTAATTTACACGCCGTCCGACGGGCGGACGAGTTCGCCGCTGGCTTCCGTCAAAGCCGCCTGTGGCCGCTGCGGCGAGGAATCGACCTTCACGACCGCCGCCCTGCGTGCCGTCGGCATCCCGGCACGACAGGTCTACACGCCCCGCTGGGCGCATACCGATGACAATCATGCCTGGGTCGAGGCCTGGGTCGATGGCGAATGGCGTTTTCTGGGCGCCTGCGAACCGGAACCGGTGTTGAACCTTGCCTGGTTCAATGCGCCGGCTTCCCGCGGGATGCTGATGCATACAAAAGTTTTCGGGCATTACAGCGGGGCAGAGGAAGTCATGGAACAGACGGAATGCTACACGGAAATCAACGTCACCGGTAACTATGCACCGTCTGCGCGTACCGTCGTGACCGTTGTGGACGCGGAGAGCCGCCCGGTCGCCGGTGCGCTGGTGGAGTTCAAGCTGTACAACTATGCCGAATTCTACACCGTCGCGCGGAAAACGACGGACGGCAACGGACGATGTTCTCTTTCGGCGGGGAAGGGCGATCTGCTGGCCTGGGCAACGAAGAACGGACGTTTCGGATACCAACCGGTGAGCTTCGGAAAGGACGCCGCCGTCACCATCGTCCTGGACAGGCGGCCGGGCGATGAAATCGTCGAGGAATGGGACCTGTCGCCGCCGCCGGAAGGGAATATCCCCGTTGAAGCGACGGAGGCGCAGAAAGAGGCAAACGCCCTCCGCCTGGCAGAGGAAGACCGTACCCGTAATGCTTACGTGGCGACCTTCCCTACGGAAGAGCAGGCCGCGGCCTTAGCCGGTGAACTTTCGCTTGAGGTGGAAAAGACGAAGAAGTTTCTCCTGAAAAGCCGCGGCAACGGGAAGGAGATTGAAACTTTCCTGCGTGAGACTTCCGCGGAGCAGCGTCCACGGGCTATGGCGCTGCTGGAAACGATTTCGGAGAAGGACTTGCGCGACACGCCGGCCGCTACGCTGTTTGACCATCTGCATCATACGCCGGCCATCCCTGCCGGCCTCTACCGTCATGCGCCGGCCGCGGACACGTCTTCCCTTGACGAAACGGACCTGTTCCGGAGGTATGTCCTCAATCCGCGTGTAGCCGGCGAACTGCTGACGCCTTACAAACACTTTTTCGCGGAACAGGCGCCGGCGTCGCTGGTCGAGTCCGCACGCGATCGTCCGCAGACGCTGGTCGACTGGGTCGGCCGGCACATCGCCGTACGGGACGACCTCAATCCGCAACGCATTCCCGTCATGCCGGCCGGCGTATGGAAGGCGCGCATAGCCGATACCCGTTCGCGGCAGATCTTCTTTGTGGCGCTGGCGCGCAGCATGGGTATTCCGGCACGCATCGAACGGGTGGCCGGGAAAGCGCAATATTACCAAAATCAATGGGTAGACGTCGACTTTGAAACCGACCAACCCGGCACAACGCAGCAGGGTTTGCTCTCGGCCGCTTACACGCCTATCCCCGCTTTGGACAACCCGAAGTATTACACACACTTCACCATCGCCAAAATACGTCCGGACGCGCAGTTGCAGACACTGAACTTCGAACGACGCAACGCTATAGCCGACATGGAACAGGGCGATTCGTGGGCAGGTCTGTTGAAGCATCCGCTGCCCGTCGACGAAGGAAATTACCTGATGGTAAGCGGTACACGTCTGGCAAGCGGGAAGGCGCTGACGCGAATGGTCTCCTTCGCAGTGAAGGCGGGCGGGCATACATCGACGGAACTGGTGATGCGCGAAGAGGCGGAGGATATCCGGGTCATCGGCAACCTGAATGCCGAAGCAACTTTCCGCCCGGCCGACGGCGGACAGGAGACGTCGATTCTCCGCGTTGCCGGCCGCGGCTATTTCGCCATCGCTCTTCTGGGCGTGCGGCAGGAGCCGACCAACCATGCGCTACGCGACATCGCTCAATTAAAAGAAGACTTTGAACAATGGAACCGGAGTCTGATTTTCCTGTTCGGGGACGAAGAGGCGTTGCAGCAGTATGATCCGAAAGAGTTTGGCGTCCTGCCTTCCACCATCACTTGCGGAGTGGATACGGATCACCGCATCGCCGACATGCTGGCGGATGCGCTGAAACTGCCGGATGCCGGCCGGTTGCCGCTCTTTGTCATCGCCGACACGTTCGGGCGCATCGTCTTCGTATCGCAGGGTTACACCGTCGGACTGGGCGAGCAGATGCTGAAAATCATTCATAAATTGTAAAAACAACTGTCATTGATCGAAAAAAACATGTCATCCTATTATCACTTTGCAGAACTTATCTACCGCCAGGCGGAAAAGTACGGAGACCGTACGGCGATCCGCTGGCACGACGAGGCCACAGGCCGCTGGAATCCGGTGTCGTGGACGGCTTTCGCCGCTCAAGTGCGGCTCGTCTCGCAAGCCCTGATTGCCCGGGGCGTGGGCGTCAGCGAAAACATCGGTATCTATTCGCAGAACATGCCCCACTGTTTCTATGTGGACTACGGCATCTACGGCGTTCGCGCCGTTTCCGTGCCGATGTATGCCACCAGTTCCGCTGCGCAGATTGAATTTATCGTCCGCGATGCGGAAGTGCGGCTGCTCTTTGTGGGCGAACAGTTGCAATACGACCGCGCCTTTGAGGTGCAGCAGACGACCGGCGGCATCCTGAAACAGTTAGTCATCTTTGACCCGTCCGTAGTCCGTCATCCGGACGATCGCATGTCGGTCTATTTCGACGACTTCCTGCGGACGGGCGACGTTCCCCGGGCCGAAGCCGAGGCGCTCAGCCGCCGCCGTCAGGCAAGACCCGAGGACACGGCTGCCATTGTCTATACTTCCGGCACGTCCGGTCGTTCGAAGGGCGTGGTGCTGACTCATGCCAGTTTCCTTGAAGTCATGCGTATCCACGACCTTCGCCTGCCGACGATTCACGACCGCGACGTGTCGATGTGTTTCCTGCCCTTCACGCATATCTTCGAAAAGGCATGGACGAGCTACTGTTTTCACAAGGGGATGCAGGTGGCCGTCAATCAAGACCCGAAGCAGATCCAGCAACGCCTGCCCGAGGTACGCCCGACGGTGATGTGCAACGTGCCGCGCTTCTGGGAGAAAGTGTACGCCGGGGTACACGAGAAAATCAACAGTATGCCCCGTCCCCTGCGGAACCTGTGCCTGCGCGCCATCCGTGCAGGACGCAGGTATCAATTAGACTTCGTGCGGACGGGACGCCGTCCGCCGTTCGGCCTGTCGCTCTCTTTCCATTTCTATGACAAGACGATTTTTACGCTCTTGAAAAGGGTGCTGGGGCTTGACCGCGGCCGTCTGTTCCCGGTGGCCGGCGCTCCGTTGGCCGACTCGATTGCCGAGTTTCTCCTGTCCGTCCACTTCCCGATGCGCTATGGTTACGGCCTTTCGGAAACCAGCGCGACGGTTTGCTTTTTCCCGGAAAAGGACTACCGGATTGGCTCCATCGGCACCCTCATGCCCGACCTGCAGGTGAGAATCGATCCCGCCAACCAGGAAATATTAGTGAAGGGGAAGACCGTCATGCAGGGCTATTACCGTAACCCCGAAGCTACGGCCGAGGTCTTTACCGAAGACGGTTTCTTCCGCACGGGCGACGCCGGACGCCTCGAAGGTGACACACTGTTTTTCCTCGAACGAATCAAGGATCTGTTCAAGACGTCCAACGGCAAGTACATCGCCCCACAAGCCATCGAACTGAGTCTGAGCGGAAACAAATACGTGGAGCAATGCGCCGTCATCGCCGACAAGTTCAAGTTTGTCAGTGCGCTGATTGTACCGGCATTTCCCGCGCTCGAGGCCTGGGCAAAAGGGGAGGAGATTGCCTGTCGTGACAGGGAGGATTTGATTGCGCATCCTGCCGTGAAACAGTTGTTTCAGGAGCAGATAGAGGAAAGCCAGCAGGATTTTGCGTCGTATGAGAAAATCAAGCGCTTCACGCTGCTTGCCAAACCGTTTTCCATGGAGACGTGCGAACTGACCGATACGCTCAAATTGCGTCGCCGCGTGATTGCCGAGCACTACGCAGCAGAAATCGCCGCCATGTATGCCCTTGTGAATGGTTAATGATTGTGGACAGTTAAAATTGAGGACATAGAGACGTAAAATCTTGCGTCCCTGCAATGCTTCCGCAGGGCGTTAGCCCTATTGCCGTCAGTTTTATACTTTACGCGGTATGATTTTGAGCAGGTGCATATTTTCCCCGCAGGGGAATCCTGTCAATAGAAAAACGGGTATCCCTTTTCCCTGTTCCCCGTCAGGGGATTCATAAACAGAGGTGAATGCCCTGACGGGCCATCCGGCAGGTTGACAACCGGTGTTTTCTATTGATAGGTTTACCCTGACGGGCAATGCACAAAACTATACCGCGTGCAGTATAGCAGTCCCCCAGCTTACAGCCCATCCAAAATAACGGGATCAAAAAGCCCTTCCTTACACAAAAATGGATTGTATATAAGGTTTGTGCAATGTTGTTACACAGGAGAATAGCGATCGGTAACGCCGTGACAGGATGAAGCTGACCAATCAAACCGTCACTGCTATGCCTTTCCCTCCTAAGGCCGCTTGTCTGCTAACCGCCCTCTGCGAACTACTTCCTTTCGCTTTCAAGCGCCGGCTGCATCACTTTTCAACCCTTTGCCGGATGGCTGTTTGTGAGGATGCGGATGAAGGCGTTTTTCGAGCTGCGCAATTGTATAATCTTTGAGCTTGGCTTCATCCACGCCCCGGTAAAGCGCTTTGCCGGTTTCCAGAATCGGTTGCAGCGCAAGCCAGAGATCGTTGAAGACGTCGGTGTCCTGTTCGGTCACGCGGTTTCGCTCGCTTTCAAGCTCGTTCTGCTTCACGTTGAGCGTGTCGATGGTGGCTGTCTGCTCTTCGATGGCCACGAGCAGGCTCTCCTGCAGTCCGACGGCCTGCAGGGCGGTGATGTTGCGCCGCAGGGTGGAGAGGAGTTCGGCCACAGCCGGTACCAGCGTTTCGGCATTGCCTTTGCCGATGCTGCGCCGTACTTCTTTCAGTCCCACGTCGCCCACGGCTACGTCCAGCGATGCGGCGGCCAGTTTCACGTAGCCTTCCACCGGATTGATCGTCACCCGAAGGGCGTGGATGTCGGAGTAGAGTGTTTCGGTGACCGATTTCAGTTCCTTGATGAAGGTCCACGAGCGCGTCACTTCGCGGCAGGTTATGATCTTAGCCCGAATACCGTCGCTGCAGGAGGTGGTAAACAGGGGAGAGTAGCCGCTGAAATCGTTGATGTCGCGCCCCAGGCTCTCCAGTAAAAATTCGGCCAGTACCGGCAAATCGCTGATACTGCATGGAAATAATCTTTTCTTTCTCATTTTGCTTTCTTTGTTTTAAAATTATGCATACTGTCTTTATTGTTTATATTCTTCTGTCTACTTACGCCGTCTGACTGCTTACTCACGCCGTCTGACTGAATGTGATTATCGAATAGGTTACCTAAACCCATCCTGTCAGGGATTTTATATGGGTAGAAGGGAAATATCCCTCCCCTTGTCTGACCCTGTGCGGGGTCGAATGTCCGGTGAGAGGATATATGCTTCTACTTTGTGAATTTGTCGGATGGTGCAAATCCGGGAATCTGTTTTGGAACTTGTCTGTCCATTTTGTTTTTTAACCCAACTTGGCATCAACTAAAAATAAAACTCTGACTGTCATAATTATAGCTTGTGCCCTCATCGATTATGGGGGACTACGGATTTTCCATCACGTTCAACTATTTGATATTCAATATATAATTATCATTGGGCAAAGTTACGAAAAAAAATTGAGTCTGCAAAGAGCCAACTAAAAGTTCTGGGAACACAAACGACTTTTTGTGATCGCATGTTTTATAACTATCTAATTATAAGAGATATGTCGACTACGCTGTGTGTTTATTTGCCCTGTTTTCCTCTATTTTGAGGGTAATTTGGACCAAGTTGGGTTAACATGAATGCCCGACTGAGAAGATGTCTGAACTATGATTTTTTTGATTTTATGATGGACTGTGATTTGCTTATGGACTGTGATTCGCTTTCAAACAATCATCGTTTTCCAATAATCATTCTAATCACAGTTCAGACTTCTTTATTCGTTGAGTCATGGCTATTTTCCCACGCTCATGACGCCGGCGTTATCGTCGCTGTTGTTCAGGCGCTTGCCTGCGGACTGGTAACTGCGGCCAAAGGTGACGTTCCACGAGAAGGTAAAGACAAACAGCCGCGCCGAATCGTTTATGTACAGGCTCCTTTTATAGGAAGCATACTCCGACCGGCTTTCCGAATCCTGACGGTGAACGTTGGCAAAAGGATTGGTTACCCCTATACCGAAATTGGCATTCCTGTATTTATAGCCTAACATAAGCGAGTGATACGGGGATTCCTTTGTCATGGTTTCTCCGTAGAAATTACCCCAGGACAAGGGTCCGTAGCTGGCATTGAGCATAAAATTTTTATACATTCCCGACACGTCCATAAAAAGGTATGGATTGTTGTACACATGACGGTAGTTATTACCGTTGCTGATATAGCGGTTTAAACCGCCCTGGAGACCGAACATCAGTATGTTTTTGACCGGCCCGACTCGGAGATAGAGATTCGTATTCAAATACTGCCAGTCCTTTTGATTGTTCCAGGTTTTGACAATCCGGTCACCTTCCAGCAGGCGCTCTTCCATGACGGCCGAAGGCTGGTAGGTGTACCGTTCCTGAAAGTTCACGTAGAAAAGCCCCTTGTTCCATTCATAATTCAGTTCGGTCTGATAGCGGAGCGAGGGTTTCAGGTCGGGATTGCCACGCTGTATCTGGAGCGAATCAATATCCTGTTCCACGGCGCTTAATTCGGCCAGCGAGGGCGTATGGCTGTTGAGACTGGCCGTCAGGCGGACAGACGACTGGCCGGACAGGGGCAGAAAGAGGTTCAGACGCGGGTTGACGGCGTAGTAGCTGTAATCGCCGGTTCCGTCTTCACGGCTGAAGGTATAGCGGGTAACGCCTGTTCCGAGCGAATAGTCCAGTTTGCCGGTCCGCCCTTTCCATTCGCCGTAGAGGAACGTTTCGCCCTGTTGCATGCGGGTGTTGTAGTCATGGCCGTTCCGGTAGGTGTTGTCGGCGTAGGATTGCGTATGGCGCAGTCCGGCGCTGAAACGGTTGTTGCCGGTTTGCTTTTCATAAATGCCCTCGCCAATCCACGAATATTTGTCGCCGACGACCAGGTTGTTGATGTCCGTCAGATAGACGCCGTCACGACTTTCCGTATAGATACGGTTGTTGTCGGCCCTGTTATTTGTCCCCACGAGATTGACCACCAGCGTCTGGTCGTTCTTCAGATTCTCCTGATAGTAGAGGTCGAGCGCGAGGTTTGAAGTGTTGTTTTTCCCTCCGTCGAAAACCTGCACATAATCGTCCGGACTGTCCATATTGTACAGTTTACCCCTGAAATCTTCATGAGGCTTGTCGTCGGCCGTGTAACGAACCGTGGCATTCAACATGCGTTTTTCGTTAAGATAATTATAGGTCAGATTCAGATTTTGCTGAAATCGCTGCAAATGCCCGGGTTCGCCTTCTTCTTTGCGTCGAAGAACGGAAGCGTCTGCCAGGCGAAAAACTTCTTCATTGTCGCGCCACATTTGATGAGTGTTAGTATACAGGTGACCGTAATTGATCGAAAATTCCGATTTCTTGTGATTGATTCTTCCGTTGATACTGTTCTTGTCAAATGTTTGCAGGTTAAAAGCATCTATCAGATTCACCCCCAGATTACCGCCGGTTTCGTGCCGCCGCACGATGTAGTCAACCACTGCGGCGGCATTACCGTAGCGCAGTCCCGGGTTGTCGTGATATTCCACGCGGATAATGTCCTGCGGCAGCAGCGCCATAATATTATCCACATCCACTTTGACACCATTAATACGCAACTGCACTTCGCCGCCGCCCGCGATGTCCACTGCGCGTGTCAGCGCATCGACCCGTATACGTGGCAGCATGAGCCGTTGCAGCAGGTCGACGCCGTTACTCGAGGCGTTGATTTGCTGTTCGGTTGGGAAGACGAGCTTCCGGTCGATCCGGCTCGTCGTGGCCGAAGCGGTCACGGTGATGGCCTCCAGGCCGACGGATTCTTCTTCCATTAAAATATCGGGCAGCGTGAGGTTTTTTGCCAGTCCGGATACTTCGATGTACTGCGTCATGTAACCCATGTAGGAAAGCGCCAGCCGGTAGTCGCCCGGTTTCACTTTCGGAATCACAAACTTGCCCCTGTCGTCCGACACGGTGCCGGTCACAAAGACGGAATCCGGCGTCTGCAATACGACATTGACAAACGCCAATGCTTCGTTGCTTTTGGCCTCCCTGACAAGACCTTTCAATTCGATGTTTTGAGCGGAGATGCCGCCGATGATGCTACATATAAGCAGACTTGTCAATAAAGCTTGTTTCATGTTTTTTTATTTGTGTTTTTATTCAACTATCAAGTAGAAAAGAAGGTGTGTGCAAACTTTTGCACACCCTCTTTTCTCACAGAAGATTACATTAGAAAATAATTTCATCTTCTTCTTCCACAGAAAGGTCACCACAGAAAAAGCTGCAACCACTACCACTTTTTTCACACAATGCCTGAATGACAACTTCGTCTTCATCATTCACGACAGACTTAATCAATTCTTTCATTTCGATAAAATTTAAAATTAGTAATACTGTTATTAATCACAATACAAAGGTATATCATTTGAAATTACCTGTCAATACCGTTTTTTTGACGTAATAACCGGTCAAGCGTTGACGATATTTTGTTGTATGATAAGAGATTATCTAGTGTCAATTCTTCATCCGGAAATTCAACGTCAAATTCTTCTTCCAGCAAACTGATAAACAGGATGGCCTGTTCGGAATTACTCATAATGATATGCAATCCTTTATCACGCAATTCCGGTCTGGTTTGACCGTTGATTTGATAATCTTCGGGAATAAAGCTGTTGACTACACTCATCAATTGTTCGGAGTTTAAAATAGGGTTCATAGAATTATTTGATTATATTAGCTAGTAATTAATTGTCATGAAAAAAAATTCTCTATAATTTGTACAACCTGTTGGTCGCAGTTTTCATCTTTTATATTGACTATCGGCGCCTGTAATACGTCCGTATAATAAGCGATCCGCTGCTGTAAATTCTCGCCGGACAGTAAATTTTTTACCATCACTTTATTTCCTGTACCTGTCTGATGCAATGTCCGCTCCCATGGAGTGACGGTATAAAAAAGTAGTCCGGCTTTTGTAATACTTTGTACTGCCTGTACATTTTGACGGATCACCTCCGGTGTATCATTCGGATTAATGGCGCAAATAATGCCGTCCGGCTGAACGCCGTTCAAGAAGTGCAACATGTTCAAAGCATTATGTAAACTCCGGTTCAACGGAACAATCCATCCCTGCGTGCCGCTGATCATAATGTGCGGATTTGCATACCGGGCAATGGCTTTAACTAATGCATGAACCGTGACGTCCCATGCGGTCAAAGGAATTTTGACGGTAGAGTTCAATCCTATTGGAAAGGTGAAATCAGCGCCGAGCAATTCGCTTTGCGGTTCCGTACTCAGGTGGGCAGTCCGGTAGCCTGCTTTTTGCAGAATTTCTTTCAGCCTGAGTTGCGTGGT
>JAITAY010000005.1 GCA_031283915.1 Tannerella sp. | reverse complement strand
CCGTCCGTATCCATGCATAGATAGGCTTCTACAAGACTTTTTGTAAGGCCTATGCCATCCCCGTTCCATCCTATATTCCGGCTGTCATTGTGTACGATGCCGAGAGCGCGGTTATATTTCCGCCAGAGCATAATTTCCCTGCTGCCGGAATAGTCGTACTGGTTGAAAAGCTGATGGTAGCCGTCTTCTACGCCGACATTATCCAGCATAAATGTACCCGAATTGATTACTGCCAGCGCTGCATCACGGGCGGCCTGCAAGTATTTCTGCACATTGCCTTCGCCGGCAAATACCGTATTGGCATGGTATTTTTCCCATGTACCTTCGTACAAGGCGACACGCGCCTTGTACAGCTGCGCCACTTCCCTGGAAATACGTCCGTTTTCCTGCGCACTGAAAGAAGGAATCTTTTCGATTGCATCATCCAGATCGGCAAGGATATGATCGGCAATTTCATGCCTTTTGGCGCGGGGCATATATAATTCTGGAGAATCCAAATCAAGTTGCGTCTCTATCCAAGGAACGCCGCCGAACTTTGTCAGAAACTGTTCGAAATAATAATAGGCGCGGAAGAATCGGGCTTCTCCGATAAACGGTTCCACTTTTTCCGGTTCTATTGATTTCGAATAATTATCGAGCAGGAAATTAACACTGCGGATGTTGCCCCATTCGCCTGTTCCCCATCCACCACCGGAAGCAGGCACAATGCGGGTGTCAATCAAATCGGAATTCTGGCTGTAACTGTACGACAGCTGATTGTCCGACCCTACATCGGCTTTGAATACGGATGAAGGCGACCCCCATACCGTATAATATTTGTTGACATACAATTTACACTGTTCGGCCGTGTATGTCAGGGACTCATCTGTAATCTGATCCAAAGGTTCTTTTATCAGAAAATCGGAACAAGCTGCCAGTAAAAAGACCATAGCTGTCTGTAAAATAAAATATATCTTTTTCATATCAAATTATGGTTTAAATGATTATTTAAATGTGAGACTGATTCCGATCGATAACGATTTCGAAAGTGGATACACGCCCTGTCCCGGCGCTTCGGGATCGAAATTCTCATTAATCTTGCTGAATGTAAGCAGATTTTCGCCGCTGAAATAGACACGTAATCTGTCAATGGATAACTTTTGCAACAGTTGCCGGGAAAACGTGTAGCCGGCCTGAAGGTTTTTCAAGCGGCAATAGGCTGCATTGTTCAGGTATTTCGTCTGCGTCTGAAGGTTTTTACCGGTGTTGCCCAGATAAAGACGCGGCCAGTATGGGTCGAGGTTGCTGCCGTCTTCGCGCCAGCAATCCAGCGTATTTTGCCAGACATTGGAACCCCATTGACCGCCGCCAAGTCCCCATGACAGGTTACCTGACAACCACAGGTCGCGCTTGCCGATGCCTTGAAACATGGCCGACATGTCGAAGCCGTTCCATTCGGCATTGAAACCGAAGCCGAAACTGTAACGTGGCGTATTGTTCCCGATAATGGACAAGTCGCCGTGATTCTCCAGCGTATTATTACCGTAGGTAATCGCGTTGTCGCCGTCCAAATCCTTGTATTTCATATCGCCACGCGACCAGTTGGAACCAAATAACCGCTGTGCACCGCTTTGATTCATTGCTTCCGCTTCGGAAGCGTCAATCATAATATGGTCGGTTGTGTAGCCCCAGATCTCACCCATGTTTTTGCCGACATACCAATCGGAAATCAAACCGTTCGGATTGGAATATTTTGTCACTATTCCGGTATAATCGGACAAGTTGGCGAAAATGCCGTAAACAAAAGGTCTGTCAACCAAATTGAACTGGTCGCGCCAGTGAAGCGTGATTTCAAACCCGCGGTTGCGGATGTCGGCATTGTTCGTATCCGGCGAAGAAGCGCCCAGTACGGCCGGTAAAGTCACACCCCGCGTAATCAAGCCGATGATGTCCCTTTGATACCAGTCGAAGGATCCGTTCAGCCGGTTGTTTAACAGGGCAAAATCAAATCCCAAATCAAGCGTCCGGTTCCGTTCCCATGTGTTATATGCAATCATCGAAGCTGTCCCGAAAGCGCCAATCCGTTGTCCGTTCATGATGTAAGCAGTTTGAGGACTGTAAGAAACCGTAGAAAGATACTGATAGGATTTTCCACGCATGTTTCCGAGTTCGCCATACGAAACTCTCGGTTTCAGTTCGGAAACATACTCTTGAACCGGCTCGAAGAAACCTTCGCGCGCCACATTCCATCCGACGGAAGCGCCGGGGAAGGTACCCCACTGTTCGCCTTCGCGGTAACGCGATGACCCGTCGCGGCGGACGTTGATTTCAAAAAGATATTTGCTCTTGTAATCGTAATTCAAGCGTCCGAAAATACCCAGCGTACTCCAGTGATCCAATCCGTCGTCGGCATTAACCACACCGGTAGCCGTCGAAATGGAAGGCTGATCCAGTAAAACCAAATCCTGCTTGTCTGCATATAACCCATAGGTGCTCTTGTATTCCGCCTGCATTCCTCCCATGATCTTGAATGAATGACCTTTCCACGTCTTTTCATAAGTAGTGTAAATATTCGTCGAATAATAATCGTCATTCGCTGCATTTTGCCATACCTGCGTCGGTGCGGCCTGATAAATATAAGGTGAATCATCTGTATGATATATAATAATTGTACCACGGGAATAGCTTTGTTTTTGCATCCATTTCTCATACAGAAAATCCACATTGGCCGTCCATCCGGGAAGAAGTTTAAACAAGGCACTTCCTGTGCCATTGAACGTATCCATATATGTCATGTGTGGGTCTGCCTGATCAATAAACTCTATTCCGCTTGCATCGGAAAAATGTCCGTTAGGATCGAATACGGGAATGGTAGGCCATACATTATAAACCCATGAAATCAGACTATTAATTCCGCCGTTCGGACTGGAATAATATGCCGGAGTATCTGCTCTTTCTTTTATATAACGGATATTGGTAGAGAATGTAAGCCATTTAGTTACATCCGATGTCAGTTTTGCGGCAAAATTAAAACGTTGATACTTGTCATCGTAATACCTCAACTTTCCTTCATCCTGCGTATAACCGAACGACATCATGTAGGCGGAGTTGTTGCTGCCGCCCGTTACGGAAAGATTATGCACTTGATTCAACTGATTGCTCTTGAACATGGCATTTGGCCAGTCAGCGTTGGCGTTACACCGTCCCTCGTTCCAGTCCGACCAGTTTGTCGGAACGTCCAATCTCGGCACAGTGCTGGGAATACTGCCCGGATGGTAATAATACTGCTCTATTCGCTCCAATGTCTCAAGGTCAATCACTCCCGACCCTCCCTGGTTAATGGAGGATTCGCGGAACAGTTTGGCAAATTCCAGCGAGCCTGCTGTCTTCGGAAGAACGGTCGGACTAACCCATGCGAGGTTGTTGTTGTAATTGATGCTGGGTTTTTCGTTCCGTTTACCGTTTTTTGTTGTGACAAGAATTACGCCGTAAGCCGCCTGTGAACCGTAGATGGCACTGGCAGCGGCGTCTTTCAACACGGTAAGCGATTCAATATCGTTCGGATTGATGTAGTCAAAATTGCCGGGGACGCCGTCGATAATCACCAGCGGTGCATAGGTCGCTCCCAATCCCGAATAACCGCGGATGTTAAAAGTCGCCTTCTTGCCGATACCGCCGTCCGAATTGTAGGTATTCAGGTTGGCAATCTTTCCCTGCAAAGCAGCAGCTGCATTGGTAACCGGACGGCTTTCAAATTCTTTAGCGCCCACAGTGGCTACTGCTCCGGTCATGTTTACTTTCTTCTGCGTGCCAAATCCTACAACTACCACTTCGTCAAGCATCTGGTTGTCTTCCAGCAATCTAACTGTCAGGGAATTACCCCCCCCCGATAATATGCTGATTTCCTGTGTAATATAACCAATAAAAGAGACTTGCAGCACGGCATTGTCCGCCACATTCAGCGAGAAATGCCCATCCTGATCGGTCACGGTTCCGTTCGTCCTCGTGCCTTTTTCCAGCACGTTGGCGCCGATGACCGGCTCGCCGTTTGGGTCGATGACCGAGCCGGTAATGCGTTTACCGGTCTGCTCTATGACAGGACTCACTTCCGGTATGGATTCTTTTCCCTTCGAGATGATGATCTGGCGGTCGGAGATGTAATACCGGTTGGTTGTCTCTGCAAAGAGCTGGTCGAGGATTGTTTCTACGTTTTCGTTGCGCACGTGGATAGAAACCTTCCTGCTCATGTCCATGGAACTGTCCAGATAGAAGAAAATAAATTCGCTTTGTTGTTCTATTTCATGGATCACGTCCTTCAGAGTACAGTTGTCATACTCCATCGTGAAGAGAACTTCCTGGGAGTATGATTTGCTTGCAAAACAAGCGCCTGTTGTCGTAAATATAAAAAACAAGAGACACTTCATGATGTGCATTAATTTTTTTTGGGCTTGTAAAAAGCCATGAATTTCATTTTTTTTCATACTTTCGTTGTTGATTTAAATTAGTAAATAAAAA
>JAITAY010000329.1 GCA_031283915.1 Tannerella sp. | reverse complement strand
GTAGTTAGTAGAGGGCGGTTGGCAGAAAAGCGGCCGTTGGAGGGAAAGGCGTAAACGTGAGGGTTTGAGCGGACAGCTTCGTCGTATCACAAAACTACCGACTACTATTCTATCTACTAACTACCAGCTACTAACTACCTGTTTTTGCACAAAACTGTACCGCGTGCAGTATAGCTGCAAACGTTCTGTTCAAAAAAAACATTTACCTTTGTTCGAGAATAAAACAAACTCTATTATTTATGCAATCATGAACACAGGTTCTTTTAAAAAAATGGTTTACGGGTTTTGCCTCTGGTTCGCGGCCTGCGCCTTGACCCGGGGACAGGAAGAGGGGGCGCGCCTCGTGGTTCGCGCCGATGACATGGGCGCTTTCCATTCGGCTAACCGGGCTTGTATCGAAAGCTACCGGAAAGGGATCGAAACGTCGGTGGAAGTGATGGCCGTCGCGCCGTGGTTTCCCGAAGCGGCTAAGATGCTGCGTGAGCATCCGGGACTGGACGTCGGTCTGCACCTGGTGCTTACCAGCGAGTGGGAGAACATCAAATGGCGACCGCTTACGCAATGCCCCGGCTTGACGGATGCCAACGGTTATTTCTATCCGATGATGGGCGAGCATCCGGCATATCCCGGACAGTCGGTTTCCGGAAACCGCTGGCACCTGTCCGAGATTGAACAGGAATTTCGCGCACAGATTGAACTGGCGTTGAAAAACATTCCGCAACTTAGCCACCTTACCGGACACATGGGTGCAACGTCTTTCGACCGGGAAGTGGCGGCGACCGTCAAACGGCTGGCTGCCGAATACCGTCTGCCGGCGATGGACGTCCCCGGTGCAGCGGAAACATATCATTATACACACGTCGGATATGACGGGCCGGGAACTACGCCGGCTGAAAAGGAAGCTGCCTTCATTCGCAGGCTGGAAAGACTGGAACCGGGTAAAAACTATATTTTTCTCGACCATCCGTCTTTTGACAACGCCGAAATGGAGACGGTCGGACATATCGGTTACGAAAACGTAGCTGCCGACCGGCAAGGTGTCGTCGAACTGTTCACCAGTGACCGGGTGAAGCAGGTCATCCGCGAAAAAAACATCCGACTCATCAATTACAATGACTTGACGAAATCGCTGCCGCGCACGGCGCCTGCCGCCGAGAAGGTGGATGCAAACGGCATCGCACGCTATTTGGATGCAGTCAAGAAAAGCGGACAGGATTTGCACAGCCTGATGGTGGTGCGCAACGGGAAAGTCGTCGCCGAACACTGGTTGGGCGAACATGCCAGCCACAAGCCGCATGTGATGTTCTCGGTGAGTAAAACTTATACGGCGACGGCCATCGGCTTTGCCGTGGCCGAAGGCAGGCTCAAGGTGAGCGACCGGGTGATTTCCTTCTTTCCCGACAAGCTGCCCGAGCAGGTGAGCGAACACCTGAAGACGCTCGAAATACGCCATCTGCTGACTATGTCGTCAGGGCACGACGTCGAACCGAAACATGACGGCGACTGGCTGGAGACCTTCTTTGCGTCGCCTTTTGTACACGCGCCGGGGACTCAATTTGTATACAACAGCATGGCAACCTACGTACTCTCGGCCATTATCCAGCGCGTGACGGGTGAAAAACTGACCGACTATCTGTATCCGCGTCTGTTCCGGCCGCTGGGCATTGCGGGCGCCGTATGGGAAGACAGTCCGCAGGGGATCAGTATCGGAGGTTGGGGCTTGCACGTCAAGACGGAAGACATGGCCAAACTGGGACTGTTTATCCTGCAAAAAGGGCGGTGGAACGGCGAACAACTGCTCCCCGAAGCCTGGTTCGACGAAGCCACTACGTCCAAAATCGCATCCCTGCCGGCCGGGACAAAGAAGGAAGATCTGAAAGTAAAACCCAAAGACAGCGACTGGCTGCAAGGATACGGTTATCAGATGTGGCGCAGCCGTCACCGGTCGTTCCGTGCCGACGGCGCCAACGGACAGTATATCCTGATTCTTCCCGAAAAAAACGCCGTCATCGTCACCACCGCTCATATCGGCGACATGCAGGCCGAGTTGAATCTGATCTGGAAATACTTGCTGCCGGCATTGAAATGACGGTTACTTTGCGTGTTCGGCAAATAAGGAGCTATCCGGCTTGAAACGATTACATGCCAAATGGAAGACCGTACAAAAGCGTCATACCTGGCAGCGCGCAGGGAAGGTTTCAGCGGCGAGCGGGCGCTGGTGCTTCCGCCGACGGTGGTGATCGAAATGGAAAAGGACGCATACGCTTCCGCACTGCATATTACCGATATCGGTTATTACCCGAAAGCGTACCACCATCTTCGCCGGCGTGACTCAGCCATCAACCAGCATATCCTGATTCAGTGCATCGAAGGCGGAGGATGGTTTATCCTTGGCGAGGGCGAGGGCGAGACGCATCCCGTACAAGCCGGTCAATATGTCATCCTGCCGGCCGGCATCCCACATGCCTACGGCGCCGACGAGACCAATCCCTGGACGATTTACTGGGTACATTTCAAGGGTAAACTGGCGGCTTCGTTTTCCGCCGGACAACGCTATCCGATTGACATCCGTCCCGGCGTCAGTTCCCGCATCAGCGACCGCATCGCCCTGTTTGAAGAGATTTTCCGCATGTTTGAGATGGGATACAGCCGCGAAAATTGGCAGTATGCCTGCACCATTTTCCATCATTACCTCGGCTCCCTGCGTTACATGCAGTCCTATCGCGACGCGGCTGTCGGAACACAGGAGCGACAGGGCGATGTCGTTGCTTCCGCCATCCATTACATGAAGGAAAACATGGAAAAAAAACTCTCGCTCGAGGATATTGTGCAACATGCCGGCTATTCGCCTTCCCATTTCACCGCCCTGTTCGGCAAACGTACCGGCTATGCCCCCCTTGCCTATTTCAACCAGTTGAAAATCCAGCAGGCCTGTCATCTGCTCGACTTCACGGACATGAAGATGAATCAAATCTGCTACAAGATCGGGATCGGAGATACGTACTACTTCTCCCGGCTTTTCCGTAAAATCATGGGAGTGTCGCCCCGCGCCTACAAGCGGATGAAAAAAGGATAACCGAGGAATGAAGCTATTTTATACTGCGCGCGATATCGTTTTGTGCATAAAGGGGTAGTTAGTAGTTATACTGCACGCGGTATTGTTTTATGCATAAAGAGGTGGTTAGTGGTTAGAAAAAAAAGTGCAACAGCACCTCCGCAGGGCTTTAGCCCAATCCCCCCACATTGCCGTCCGTTTTCATTCAATGTCATCAAGTTAAGATTTTG
>JAITAY010000328.1 GCA_031283915.1 Tannerella sp. | reverse complement strand
TATCTACTAGCTACTAACTACCTTTTTATGCATCGAATGATACCGCGTGCAGTATAACCCCTTTTCAAGTCCGGTCTTGAGTCTTCCAAGTCCGGCTTACTGAAAACCGAAGGCGATGTATGGAGGTTCGACGCCTGCCATATCATCGCCTTGCAGTCAATTATCCGCCTTTGTCAAAAACTATCTTTTCAGGTTCGGATTCAGCATGGCGTCTGCGGCCGGATAGGGAGCGTACATTTTGGAGTCGTCCCAGGTACCGGTCACTTCGATCTTTTCCTTCCGGAAAACGCCCGGCGCGACTTCGATTTCGGGATTTTGTTTCCTGAATTCGAAATGATCTTTTACGCGGTTCATGCGAAAGAGATCATGATAGCGCGGCGCCAAACTGCCCCAGTAGTATCCGGCTATTTCCCAGCCGTGTTCGTCGTAGGCGGCTTCGGCCAGGCTTTCGGAACTGAGGCTGCCGTTGGCAATCGGTTCCAGACCGGCCCTTGTGCGCACTCTGTTCAGCACTTCGTAGGCAAAGGGATCGTTTCCGCCCGAGCGACCTGTGGCCTCGGCATACCAGCAATAGACTTCCGAGAGGCGAATCGCCTTGTGCGATTTTTCGCCGATCATGTCGCCCTGGTCATTGCCTTTGGTATAGTCAAACTCCGTTCCGCGATCGCCTTCACAAGCCGCAAGATACCAGGGGTTGCATACCACGCGCCCATCGGCCGTCCCATAGCCGGGGTCCCACCACCAGTCTTGCAGTACGCCTTTCAGCAGCGTTTTGGGGGCAAAGGTCGCTTCTTTGCGCGGCCCCTCGGGAAAGTTTTTCCAGAACCGGATTTCCGCGCCCGAGTCGTTCCATCCGCCGCCGTGACTGCCGCCGTCCACATCTTCGATCACGTCGCAGTAGGTGGACATCGCCGATTCGTCCCACGGCCAGTTCATGCTGTAGTACGTGGCCAGTAACACTTCCGGGTTGTCGTTGTTGTATGTCCACGAATATACTTTCCAGTATTCGTCCAGCAATTCGTAGTAATACCCCTGATCTTTCCGGTCGGAAGCGTCGATTACTTCTCTGGCTTTACTTGCGGCCTGCGCGTAATATTCGGTTTTGTTAAACGGCCATCCGGCAAAGGAAAGATACACATAGGCGAGCGTAGCTTTGGCTGCGCCCTGACTGACCGCGATGTTTCTTCCGTTCATAGACCAGGGCGTACCCGTCCACTGTGCCGGCAAGTCCGTTTCCGCCAGTTTCAGGTCTGCGATGATTTGATTGAAGATTTCTTCTTCCGAAGCCAGCGGCTCTTCATAGTTCATGTCGTCAGCCAATACCAAAGGCACTTTTCCCCAGCAGCGCGTCAGCTGGAAATAAGCATAAGCTCTCCAGTAAGCCGCCTGTGCAATAGTTGTTCCGACTTTTGCGTTCAGACGCTCGTCGCCGCCCGTGAGCCTGCCGGCATTGTTGATGATGTAGTTGGCTGCCTTGATCACCTGGTAGGTAGCCGTCCATTCGTCATGCAGCCGGGTACTGTTGTCGCTGACAATATAACGATCAAATTCTCTGAAATCCTGCTTGTTGCTGGCAGGATGGGTGGATATGTCGTCGCCGCCCCACATGTGAGCCATATACTGGTTGCTTGCATTGCGATATGCAATACGCTTGTAGAGGGAATTTAACGAGAGATCCAAGTCATTTTCACTTCCGAAGAAAGTCGATTGCGCCAAACGGCCTTTCGGATCTTCTTCGAGAAATTCGTCACAGGAAAATGTTGACAATGCCAACACTGCCATAAATATAATCTTACAGATTGTTTTCATACAATATTCACTTTTGAACGTTCAACAATTAAAAATCGATTTTCAATCCGAGCGTGTAGGTTCGGGGAACAGGATATGCGCCCCAGTCCGCACCGTAAAGATAATTGGTAGCTTCGGGATCCAAACCCTGGTATTTGGTGAGAGTAAATAAATTCTGCGCACTCAGCGACAATCTTGCATCGGCTATTTTCAGCCATTTCCTGGGAAAGCGGTAAGCAATGCTGAAGTTTTTGAGTCTCACGAAAGAGGCGTCTTCGAGGAACTGGCTGGAATTGCCGTAGTATTTGTTGTCCGAGCTTTTTGCGCTTGGAAATTCGGCTTCGGCCTTGTTTTCCACCTTGTCCCAACCTTTATAATACGCATCGCGTAGCGTGATAAACATGGAAGCGCCGACAATGGCAGATGTCTGCCAGCGAGTGGCGTCCAGACGTTGATAGCCAAGCGCGGAATTGAAAAAGGCATTGACTTCAATGTTTTTCCATGCAAACGAGTTGTTCCATCCGAAAGACCACTTGGGATCGGCCTGTCCGGTGACGATGCGGTCGTCGCTCGAAGGATCGTTGGTCACGGAACCATCGGTCTTGCGATAGAGGTTTACGCCCGTCTTTTCATCTATGCCTACCCAGTCGAATACGAGAAACGAACCGATCGGATACCCTGGTTTCAGGATGGAGGACTGCTCGATAATGCCCGAAATCCGGTCGCCCAGTATTTCCTTTTCGCCTGCCAGGTCAATCACTTTGTTTTTCAGATAGGTGCCGGTCAGCGACGTTTCCCACCGGAAATCGCCCGACTGCACCGGAATGGCATTCACCAGCAGCTCCACGCCCGTGTTTCGTACATGCCCCTGATTGACCCAGAACGTGCCGCTGCCGTTGTAGTCGGGAATACGCTTCTTGTTGAGCAGGTTCTTCGTGTCCTTCAAAAACCAGTCGAGCGTGATATTCACTTTCTGGTTTAGAATACTGAAGTCGAGACCGACGTCGTACTGATTGGTTCTTTCCCACTGTACGTCGGGAGTAGCCACGGTATTAGCCCAGTAACCGGTATATTTGGTCGACGTACCGTAAGCGTAGGTTGTACTTGACAGCATACCCAGCGTTTCGTAGGAATCAATGGCCTGATTTCCGATCACGCCGGCGCTGGCACGCAGTTTCAGTTGCTGGAAATAATCCAGGTCTTTCATGAAGCCTTCTTCAGCGATATTCCACGCCAAAGCGCCCGAAGGGAAGTAGCCCCATTTGTTGTCGCCCTGGAACTTGGAAGAACCGTCGGCGCGAATCGATGCCGTTGCCAGATACTTGCCCTGATAACCGTACTGCACGCGACCGAGTACGGAAGCCATCGAGCCTTCCGAATAACTGTTTTCGGCGTCGCGGGTCGCGGCCAGCCCCACGTTCCAGTAGCCTGCCGTTTCGGTCAGCAGGTTGTTTCCGCTGATTTTGATGCGGCTCCATTCACTTCTGCTCAGCTCCACCACGCCCATTGCCGTAATGGAATGGTCGCCAATTCGTTTCGAATACGTCAGGTTGTTCGTGTTCTGCCACGCCAACGTCTTATCCGTGGTGTTCGACATTGAGTTCGACGCACCGGGATAGCGGGAAGCGGAATTAAACTCGTAATAGGGATTGTCATTGTAGTTGATGCCGCCCTGTACGGATAAAGTCAGCCCGTCAATGATATTGAAAAGCAGGTTCACGTTGCCGAAGACGTAGTTGTGATAATTGTTTGCATCTTTTTCTGCCAGTTCGGCATACGGGTTATGGTCAATATTGTTCCATGAATCGTCATTGTAGATGCCTGTGTCCAGGTTTTTTAACTGGCGAATAGTGGGCGAGTAATTGATTGCCCGTCCGAGGTCGGCGCTCGTATTGTGCCTTTTGTCTCTTGCCAGCCGCAGATCGGTTGTCAGATGCAGCCATTTGGTCACTTCGGTGTCGAAATTGGAACGGAACTGATACCTGTTGTACTTGGCGAAAACGGTGATGGCCGACTGGTCGAGTATGTCGCCCGATACCAGGTATTTCGTGGTTTTTGTTCCTCCGGAAATACTCAGTTTGTACTCGTGATTGTACCCTGTCTGCGTCATCAGGTCCTGCCAGTCTATTCCCTGTTTACCGTCCTTGTAGAGTTGCAGGTCGGCATCGGAAATGGTTCCGGAGCCTTTGATGTCGTTCAGTGCAAGCGCATACTCGTAAGGGCTAAGCAGGTCAAACTTTCTGGCCATCTGTGAAAGGCCCTGATTTGTCTCGAAGCTAACCTGCGCCTTGCCTTCCTTTCCTTTTCTGGTGGTAACCAGTACCACGCCGTTTGCGCCGCGTGAACCGTAGATAGCTGTTGCCGAAGCGTCTTTCAAGACTTCGATCGATTCCACATCGGACATGTTCACGGCGCCGGCGCCGATGATGCCGTCTACGACATACAGCGGGTCATTGCTCTTGTTCAACGAAGCTGCGCCACGTATGCGAATCCTCGTTCCGTTGCCGATCATACCGGTCGTGCTTGTCACCTGTACGCCGGCCATACGGCCTTGTAGTGCATCGTCCAGTCGGATTACGGGTTCGGCGCTGAACTGCCTGTTCGTGACGGATGCTACGGATCCGGCCAGATCGGATTTACGAACCGTGCCATAACCGATAACTACGATTTCTTCTACCGCCTGAGTATCTTCTAACAGTTTAACTGTCAGAGGACCCCCCATTGATAACACACTGACTTCCTGTGTGATATAACCAATATAAGAGAAGGATAAAACGGCGTCGTTCCGAACCGTCAGACTGAACTTTCCTTCCGGGTCTGTCACGGTCCCGTTGGTCGTCCCTTTTTCCACTACATTCGCGCCAATGACCGGCTCGCCGAAGGGGTCTACCACGGTTCCCGTGATTCGCCGGCTCTGCTGTTGCAGAGCCATCGTTTCCGCATGGATCACCGACATGTTATCTTTACGGGTAATAAAGATTTGCCGGTCGTTGATCACATACGCATTGTCCGTTCCCTCGAACAGACGGTCAAGTATCTTATTGACTGTCTGATTCTTCATGCGGATACTGACTTTCCGGTTTGCGTCCAAGACGTCGTCGTAATAGAAGAAAATGTATTCGCTTCGCTTCTCGATTTCACGAAAGACGTCTTTCACGCACCTGTTCGTCAGGTTGACCGACAGGAACGTTTCCTGTGAATAGGAATTATTTGCATAACTGACACTTGCCCCGATAATCAGGAGCAGTATTGTTATCTTCATGATTTTAACTGTTTTCTTAAAATAATTAGCTGTCAAACAGCCGTTTTTACATAAATCTTTCATACAATTGTAATGTTTTTAATTAGTATTTGTTTGAATTTGAATTGTAACCGGATAATAGCCGGCATATTGCCGTCCGGTTTTTCAGGGATGCCCAGGGGTATCCCGGTCGGTTTTGTTCATGTTTATTTCTCCATAAGCGTTCAAATTTATTTGTCTGTAATCATATGTACTTCATAGTTATACTTGTAACGAACGGGCGCCGTCAGGGCGATCCCTTCCAGGACGCTACTCAGTTCATCTTTCAAATCCAGTTTCCCCGAACATCTCAATCCGGCAACCTGCGGATCGCAGACAATTTCCTGCCCGTAATAGCGTGACAGACGTTTCAATATGACCCTGAGCGTTTCACTTTCATATTGATAGATGCCCGATTTCCAGGAAATATAGTCTTCTGCATGTACAGTTTGTACTTGTGTGACGCCATTGACGCTGGTAAACATTTCATTGGGCGCGAGCAGAATGTCTTCCCGGTTGTCCATATGAATCCTGACGCTTCCCGAAACAAGTACAAGGTTCTGTTCCCGGTCTTTTTCGTAAGCCGCGAGATTGAAGAACGTTCCCAACACTTCGGCGCTGAATGTCTTCGTTTTTACGACAAACGGGCAATCGTCGCGATGCGCCACGTCAAGACAGACTTCGCCATCGACGTAAATCTCACGCCGGTTTTTATCGAAATCAACCGGATAGACCACCCGTGTACAAGCATTTACCCATATCTGTGTGCTGTCTGCCAGGATCAGTCTCGAACGCTTGCCTTTCGGAACAATCAGTTGATTGTACGCAATTTCATTTTTCTTCCCTTCTTTTTTCAGCTCCGTTGCCCGCCTGTTGATTTCAATACTGCTGTCCCTGTATGCGATTTCGGCTTCTTCGCCTTCGAGCGAGACGGTTTTGTCTCCTGTCAACAGCAATTGAATATGCTCTGCCTCTCCGTCAGGCGCCTTGACATTTTCAATGTTGCCGAGGGTGTCGCCAGCGACGGTATCGTGGAAAAACAAAAAAGCGAATGTGACGAGCGCAGCGACCGACGTGGTCGCAAGGATGTAAAACAGTGCATACCGCTTTCTCTGCTTTTCCCGGAAATGCTGATTGCACATTTCAATCTTTTCCCACAAAGCCTCCTTTTCTTCCTCGTGGATAACTTCCGAACGTACCTGCACCGATTCGATGAAGTGACAGGCAAACCGGTAACTTTCAATATCCGCGTCGCCATTTTTCAGTAGTTTATGCCAAAATGCATCTGTCTTTTTCGTCGGATGTATTTTGGAAGAAATGAAAAAATCATCCTGCAACAGTTCTTCTGCCGAGCATGATTTATATTTTTTTGCCGAATCGCTGTATAATCTATTCATCTCATTATAAATTGTGTGATAATAACCGAACATTCAATACGGATTTGCTGCTCTCGGCATAAAGTTGTTTGATGCGCCTGATCGACCGCTGAATCAAATTTTGTACCGATTGATAATTCATATCCATCAGCTTACATATTTCATTTAATTCCATCTCTTCCACATAGCGGTAATAAATCACTTCTTTCTGGCGCGGAGTTAGGGCATCGAGCAGGTGATTGATCTTCTGCCTGTGTTCGATCTCCTCTTCGCCGGCAATAATCATGTCTTCAATGGAATATTCCGTAACGAAGACCGGTTCTACCGTATCCATGTGATACAGCGCTTTCTCTTTCTCGAAGACGTTGAACAGCGTGTTTTTCATGGCCATGTACAGATAGGGTTTCACTTTGGTGGTTTTGCTCAGTTTTGAACGGTTCCTGTATATTTTTACGAAAACATCCTGAACGGTGTCTTTCACCAGTTCCCTATCGAGCGTGAAGCGCATGCCGTATGCGAACAGTTCATCCGTATATTTTCTATAAAAATATGCGTAAGCCTTGTCATCACCCGAGAGAAACATTTCCCACAGTAATTGTTCTTCAATCAGTTTTTCCTGTTCAGTCAGCATCTTTTGTCTTTTTGTGTTTCTTTCCATAACAGCAAAAATAGAGAAATATACTCATCTTTCGGGAAAAAAATCAAGAAAAACCGTTTCCTGTCCATGCCTAAACATTATACTGCGCGCGGTATAGTTTTGTGCATAAAGGGGTAGTTATACTGCACGCGGTATCATTCTATGCATAAAGAGGTAGTTAGTAGTTAGTAGCTAGTAGTTAGTAGTAAGTAGAGGGCGGTTGGCAGGCAAGCGGCCGTTGGAGGGAAAGGCGTAAACGTGAGGGTTTGAGCGGACAGCTTCGTCGTATCACAGAACTACCGACTACTATTCTACCAGCTACTAACT
>JAITAY010000326.1 GCA_031283915.1 Tannerella sp. | reverse complement strand
TATTTGCCATTCTCCTGTGTAACAACATTGCAAAAACCTTATATACAACCCATGCTGTTTTCGTGTAATGAAGGGTTTTTTGATCCTGTTATTTTGGGCGGGCTGTAAGCTGTTATTGGGGGCACTACTAACTGCTAGCCACCAACTACCTGTTTTTGAGCAAAATCTTCCCGCGCGCAGTATAATTAGCGTTGACGAAAATAGATTAGTGTTAACCAGCGCTAATTAGTGCTGGCGAAAATAGATTAGTGTTGGCTAACGCTAATTAGCGCTGGTCAAAATAGATTAGCGTTGGCCAACGCTAATTAGCGCTGGTAAAAATAGATTAGCGTTGGCCAACGCTAATTAGCGCTGGCCAAAATAGATTAGCGCTGGCCAACGCTAATTAGCGCTGGCGAAAATAGATTAGTGTTGGTCAACGCTAATTAGCGCTGGTCAAAATAGATTAGCGTTGGCCAACGCTAATTAGCGCTGGCCGGACGAAATAACATTTACGGATTGACTTACAGTTCTTTCCGGAAAACGAAGGCGGTGTAGAGAAAAGAGGAGCGGTTTGAAAGACTTCTATGACCTCCGGTTCAAAGGTGTTTTATACTGCACGCGGTATAGTTTTGTGCAAAAACAGGTAGTTAGTAGCTGGTAGTTAGTAGTTAGTAGAATAGTAGTCGGTAGTTCTGTGATACGACGAAGCTGTCCGCTCAAACCCTCACTTTTACGCCTTTCCCTTCAACGGCCGCTTTTCTGCCAAAAGCCCTCTACTAACTACTATCTACTATCTACTAACTACCCCTTTATGCACAAAACTATACCGCGCGCAGTATAAAAGCAAACGCCGCCGGCTCGGGAAAATCCGAACCGGCAGCGTTTTATTTTCGTGTCATGCGTGGACACACCCGGTAAAAATAGCGCCTCAAAAAAAGAGTTAGCCATATTTCCGGGTTATTCGTCTTTTGGAGTTTTATTCTTTATTCGGCGCCATCAAAGTTTCGCAAGCATGAACCCGAGCCAGACAGCCGCCATACCCGTCAACACGCTTGCCGCAATATACAGAAATGCGGTCAGATAATGTCCGGATTGAATCAGGTTGACGTTTTCGGCCGAGAAAGTGGAAAACGTCGTGTACCCCCCGCAAAAGCCCGTCACAAACAACAGTTTCAGATCCGGATTTGCAAGCAGTACACGTTCCAAAAGTCCCAGAAACAGGCCAATCATAAAACAGCCCGATATATTGACAATGAAAATAGCCAGTGGGAAAACGCCCTGGAAATATCGTGTCACGGCTACAGACGTCAGGTAACGGAATATGCTTCCGGCACCGCCTCCCAATCCGACCAACAATAACGCACGCATCATTTTTTTGCTGCAAATATACACAAATCATCGAATTATCAATCATTGTTACCCGTAAACCGGAAACAGTGATTCGTCATAACTATAAAATGATGTAATGAATGATACTACAGGTGTTTGTGGTAACACAATGCGTGAATATTCAAGCCTCAATACGGTCAACAGACCGACGACGATGCCGTTTTCGGAACAGGGATGCATGTTTATACTTTTGTGCACTTGTGCACTCGAGCTTATCCAAAACGCAGATTTTAAAACGCAGCCGTTTCATTCTCTGTATTTGCCCATCCGGAGTTTTTCCGTAAGTTTGTAAGAAAAAAAGAAACCCGTATGAAACATGCATGTATTTTATACCCCCGGGAGAATGAAAACGGAGGGATTCTGCGTCCGTTCCGCAAAGGCAAAACATTCCCCGTTCACAGTTTATCATTCATCATTTATCATTTGTTCACGTATGAAAATAGGAATCCTTTCGTCCGGCGGCGACTGTCCGGGCATTAACGCAGCCATCCGCGGCGTCGGGAAAACGGCGCTTATGAATTATGGCATGACGGTGTTGGGTATCCACAATGGTTTTTTCGGTTTGATGGGCGTCGACATCGACGTCGAAGAATTGGGCGAACGCAGCCTGTCCGGTATTCTGAATCTGGGTGGAACGATCCTGGGGACTTCGCGCGAGAAGCCGTTCAAAAATTCGGACAGAGACAACAAGCCGGACATGATCAGCTTCAATTACAATCAACTGGGACTGGACTGCCTGGTGTGTATCGGCGGCAACGGCACGCAGAAAACGGCCAACAAACTCTGCCGGATGGGTCTGAACGTCATCGGCGTGCCCAAAACCATCGACAACGACGTCTGGGGCACAGACATCACATTCGGGTTCGATACGGCCGTAAACATTGCGACGGAGGCCATCGACCGCCTCCATTCGACCGCGAGTTCCCACAAGCGGGTGATGGTGGTCGAGGTGATGGGACATCACGCCGGCTGGATCGCCCTGTATGCCGGCATGGCCGGCGGCGCTGACGTGATCCTGATTCCCGAAATCAAGTTCGACATCCGGAAGGTGAATGAAGTCATTTTAGACCGTTCCCGTCGCGGCAAACCCTATTCGATTGTAGTGCTGGCCGAAGGTATCAAAGTAAATTCGAAAAAACGTCCGGTCGACTATGTCAAACATGCTGTCGAGGAGGCAACGCACATCGAAACGCGTGAAGCTGTACTGGGCTATATCCAGCGGGGCGGCAATCCTTCGCCGTTCGACCGCAACCTGGCCACCCGTCTCGGAGGACATGCCACCGAACTGGTAGCCGAAAGGGCGTTTGGCCGGATGGTGTGTCTGCAGGACGGCCGGATAAGTTCCCTTCCGCTTTCCGACGTATCCGGAAAACTGAAACTGGTGACGCCGGATCACGATTTGATTGTGCAGGGGCGGCGAATGGGTATTTCTTTCGGGGAAAAGGACGGTTAACGAGCTTGTATGTACTACTGCCTGTCATTCCGTTCGTCCTTAGTGGAATCATCTCCTTCCGGACATTCGGGCAGGGAAACGTTTCCCGTGCCGTCGGACGACTGCTGTTGCTTCAACTTGCTGATCAGAAGCTGTACATCCTTGTCTCTGCGGATTTTTTTGATGGCTTTCTTGGCCGCTGACTGCTGCGATTCCTTCTTGGTATATCCGATCCCTGTCCCCAGCGATATGCCGGGCAGGGATACACGGCTTTGGAAAACCGGACTCCCGTTCTGGTCGGCAAAGGTTTCAATCAATTCGAAAGAAACTTCCAGCTTGTTTTTCTGACTCCACTCTATCAGGTTCGACTTGAAATTAAATTCCTTATGAGCGATTTTATCTAACGGGATGTATTTTTCAATGATTTGCTCCTCGACAAAACGGCAGCATTTCCGGTAGCCCTGATCCAGGTATATCGCTCCGATCAGCGCCTCAAAGGCATTACCATAAATATAACTGTTGTGGGAATTGAGCCGGGAGGAAACAATAATCATCTTGTCTAATCCCATTTCATGCGCGATACGGTTCAGGCTTTCGCGCTGAACGATTTTCGAACGTGTATTTGTCAGGAAACCTTCCTTCCGGTTCGGGTATTTCTTGTAGATAATATCGGCAACCACTGCATTCAGCACCGCATCTCCCAGAAATTCCAGCCGTTCGTTATTTTTCCACTGTCCATGTTCGGTCTCGATAAACGTAGAACGATGAGTGAAAGCCTGTCTGTAGAGCTGGATATTCCCGGGATAAAAACCCAACATGTCGTAAAGAGACAAGCAAAGCTCTTCCCTGTTTCGCTGGAAGAGCCTTTTTAGATATAGATAGAGTTCACGCACACTTATTTTTCAAATTTCCTCACAATCACACTGGCATTGTGACCACCGAAGCCGAAGGTATTGGACAGGGCGGCTCTGATTTTCTTTTTCTGCACAGTGTTGAATGTGAAATTCAACTTGTAGTCAATCTCTTTATCGTCGTCACCGTCGGCATGATTGATGGTCGGCGGAACGGTATCATTTTTTACGGCCAGAATCGAAGCCGCAGCTTCCACCGCGCCGGCAGCACCCAAAAGGTGGCCGGTCATTGATTTGGTCGCACTGATATTCAGCCGATAGGCATGTTCGCCAAAAACATTCAGGATAGCCCTGACTTCGGAAATATCGCCTACCGGTGTTGACGTTCCGTGCACATTGATGTAATCAATTTCATCGGGTTTCATTCCGGCATCATCCAGGGCATTCAGCATGACCAGTTTCGCGCCCAATCCTTCGGGATGGCTGGCCGTCAAGTGATAAGCATCAGCCGAAAGACCCGTACCCGTTACCTCGGCATAGATTTTTGCGCCGCGAGCCTGTGCATGTTCCAGCTCTTCCAATACCAGACATGCGCCGCCTTCGCCCATCACAAACCCGTCACGACTGGCGCTGAACGGCCGTGATGCCGTTTCCGGCGAGTCGTTGCGCGTCGAGAGCGCATTCATCGCATTGAAACCGCCGACGCCGACAATGGCAATGGTCGCTTCGGCGCCTCCCGCAAGAATCACACTGGCTTTTCCCAAACGAATATAGTTAAAGGCGTCGGAAATGGCATTTGTTGAAGACGCACAAGCGGATACTGTGGCAAAATTCGGCCCCCGAAACCCGTATTTCATGGAAATATGTCCGGCGGCAATGTCCGCAATGATTTTCGGAATAAAAAACGGATTAAACTTTGGACCTACTTCTTCATTATATCTTCTCACTTCGTCTTCGAACGACCGGATGCCTCCGATACCGGCGGCAAAGATGACGCCGATGCGGTCTTTGTTCTCCTTTTCCAAATCCATCCCGGCATCGACCACAGCCTCGTCAGCCGCGACCAGAGCAAAATGTGTATACCGGTCACACTTGCGTGCTTCCTTCCGATCCATATATTGCAACGGGTCGAATCCTTTTACCTCACAGGCAAACCGCGTCTTAAATTTAGTGGCATCAAACTGAGTAATAGGCCCTGCGCCGCTTACTCCCCGAACAAGCCCATCCCATGTTTTCGGCATGGTATTGCCCAACGGTGTAATTGCCCCAAGACCTGTTACTACTACTCTTTTTAATTCCATAATCCCGTAAAAATGATTACTTCACTGCGTTTGTTTCGATATAGGCGATCGCATCTCCTACCGATGAAATCTTTTCAGCCTGGTCGTCCGGAATGGAAATTCCAAATTCTTTTTCAAACTCCATAATCAGTTCAACCGTATCAAGTGAATCTGCTCCTAAATCGTTCGTAAAGCTCGCTTCATCAGTCACTTCCGAATCCTCAACACTTAGTTTGTCTACGATAATCTCTTTTACTCTGGATGCAATATCAGACATAAATTTCAATTTTTAGATTAATAATAAGATTATAATTACGTATATGTTTTAATTTTGCAGTGCAAAGGAAAGAATTTTTTGTGGTACAACACAAATATTCTTGGTGAAAAATGCGGAAAAATGCACATTTTATATTTCATTGTGCAATAAAGTAAATAGGAAAGTATGAAAAAAGTAGCGATTTTTGCCTCCGGTTCGGGCACAAATGCAGAAAATATCTCGAGATATTTTTCTGAGAACCAACACATAGAAGTTACACTTCTCGTCTCGAACAATTCGAAGGCGGGTGTACACGAGCGGATGAGCCTTTTAGGCATCCCTTCCGTCACTTTCTCGAAGCAGGCTTTCGCCGAAGGGCGTCCCGTTCTGGAAAAATTGAAGGAATATGCTGTCGATTGGATTGTGCTGGCCGGCTTTATGAACAAACTTTCGGCGGAAATACTGAATGCCTATCCCGATCGGGTTGTTAATATCCACCCTGCCCTGCTGCCCAAATACGGCGGAAAAGGGATGTACGGGATGCATGTGCATGAAGCTGTGGTGGCCGCCGGTGAAAGAGAGTCCGGTATCACGATACATTATGTAAATGAACAGTATGACGAAGGGCCGGTGATTTTTCAGGCATCGTGTCCCGTCTTGCCGACCGATACGCCGGAAGACGTGGCAGCGAAAGTTCACGCACTGGAATACAAACATTATCCGCGAGTGATAGCTTCTTTATTGTCAAAAGAATGTGCGGATTCATTCAGCAGCCTCTGCGTTTCCGTCTTTGAACGGGCTACCAAGGATTATCACGTGACAGACCATGTAGACGCGCCTGTCCGGAATCCCTTTGAGCCGGGAACGATTGAATCGCAACTCTATCTGAAGAACTGGATTGACGCGGTACAGTGGCACCTGGAAGACCTGATCCGCGATCCGCAAATCATACCGGAAAATGTTGTTGTGCTCAAACGCCGAATCGACCGGTCGAATCAGGAACGTACGGATTTGGTGGAGCAGATTGACAGCTATTTTCTGAAAACGTACGAAAAGACGTCCGTCTGTCCGGATGCCACCATCAACACGGAAAGTCCGGCGTGGGCAGTCGATCGGCTTTCCATTCTCATCCTTAAAATCTATCACATGCAACAGGAAGTGAATCGCCCGGATACCGACGACGCTCATCGCGAGACCTGTCAATGGAAACTGTCGGTACTGCTCGAACAGAAACAGGATTTGTCCGCTGCGCTGGATCAATTGCTGGAGGACATCGGAAAGGGGAAAAAATACATGAAAGTGTACCGGCAAATGAAAATGTATAATGATCCTGCTCTGAATCCGGTATTGTATGGTCATAAAAAATGACGTACCTTTACCGCACAAAAACGGCTTAATGGCAGAAGTTCTCATCATACGGCTTTCGGCAATCGGGGATGTGGCGATGACCATCCCCGTCATCTATTCCGCCGCCAGAGCGAATCCGTCCGATTCGTTTACCGTACTTACGCAAACTTTTTTGCTCCCCATCTTTATCAACCGGCCGAAGAATGTGAAGCTGATCGGCATCCATACAAAGAGTTCGGAAAAGTCGCTGAGAGGCTTTTTACGGTTCGCTTCGGCGCTTGTGCGATACAAGTACGACGTTGTGCTGGATTTACATTGTGTGATTCGTAGCTGGATCATTGACTGGATGTTCCGTTTGCGAGGGCGCTCCGTTTTCGTGCTGGACAAGATGCGGAAAGAAAAAAGACGGCTTGTTCGCAAGCCGCCTAAAGACATTCGGCCATTGCCGGACATGATAACGCGCTATACAGACGTCTTTCATGCGGCCGGTATTTATTTCGACAAAACGTTTGTGTCGCTGTACGATGAACATCCCCTGAACAGGTCGATCCTAAAAGAAATCGCAGGTGAAAAAACCGGTCAGCGGGTCGGTATCGCACCGTTTGCCCGGTATCGTGGAAAAATCTATCCGCCGAAGCAGATGGAAAAAGTAGTGGAACTGTTATCGCGTAAAGAAGGGATTTCCGTTTTCCTGTTCGGAGCA
>JAITAY010000240.1 GCA_031283915.1 Tannerella sp. | reverse complement strand
AATTTCTTATACAGGTTCTTTATTTCAAGAAAAAACCGACCGGACCTAAACAGGGATACAAGTCTTCCTTTTACGGGATTACAGGTTGCCGATCGGGTTCCTTTCCTTTTGAATGCTGTATTATTATATTTTTTTATCATCGCAAAATTATATATTCCGGCTCTTTTTTCAAAATGCAAATCTAAGGTGACGGGATGCCGGAAACAAAATCTTAACTTGATGACATTGAGTCGAAACGGACGGCAATGTGTGGAGAATGGGGCTAAAGCCCTGCGGAGGCGCTGTTGTACTTTTTTTTCTAACTACCTCTTTATGCATAAAACAATACCGCGTGCAGTATAACGATTGGGGGGACTTTTTGTTCAGCCTCAGAGAGGGAAAGAGAGAGGAAAGAAGAAAAAAGAAGGGAAACAGGAAATGCCGAAGACGTGATATGATGCATTTGACATGAAAAAGTAAAACCGCGATCATTTGAACTTCATCCTGTTTCCTTCTTTTACATATATTGATACCCGGTCGGCGAACGGCGTTGCCGGTCTTCGAGCAGTGTATTGACCACCTGTTCAAACAGGAGCATCGTACCCTCGTAGCCCAGGACTTTCTGATGCTGTGCGCCAATACGGTCGTGAATGGGAAAACCGGTGCGCACCAGCGGAAGGTTCAGCTTACGAGCTATGTAATACCCTTTGCTGTTGCCAATCAGCAAATCAGGCTGCAAGTCGTATTCCCGGATTATGGATTCCATTCTTTCGAAACTCATACCCTGTCCGACGATGATGTCGTCGGAATAGAGGTCGCCCAGCGTTTCCCGGAGCGTTTCCCGGAGTTTCCCGCTTTCGCCGCCGGTAGCACACAGGACGGGTTTGATGCCCGTCTCGGCAGCAAAGGCCGTCAGAGCGACAAGCATGTCTTCCTCGCCGTAGATAACGGCCTTTTTCCCGGACACATACTTATGACCGTCCACGTACAGGTCAACCAGCCGTCCACGCTGTTTTTCGTATTTCCCGGGAACAGACTTACCCGATACGGAAGCCAGTAACCGGAAAAAAGCATCCGTCTCGCGTATGCCGACGGGGAGTCCGGTACGCTTGCAGGCGACGTCGAACCGATTTTGCAGGTATTCTCCGGCCGATTGCGGCAGGACACGGTTTCTGATTCGTCCGTGAAGGCCGCCTGTGTTCAGGATATGCCCCAGTTCGATGGAAAGAGCCGCCCGCCCGCTTCGTTTCAGCGCCTCCACCGTCGTTCCCCCTTCGGGTATGCGATGGCAGGTGTTCCATGATGGCCCGTCGAGCGTGTCCGAATAGTCGGGAAAAATCATTGCTTCAATGCCGAAATCGCTGACTGTTTCCTTGAGATGACGGATGTCTTCGGGTGAAATAAAATTACAGAACAGGTTGACATGCCTGTCCGTTTTCCCTTCGACGCCGGCCAGCGCGCTGACCGTGGCATAAACCGCTTCATGGAAGCCTTCGCAGTGTGTTCCCCGGAAACTGGGCGTGGAGGCGAAAATCATCTCGGGCAATTCCCGGAGATTGCCGTGCGTCATTTTGTACTCATGTATGAGGCGCCGGACGTCTTCGCCGATGGTTTCACTCAGACAGGTGCTGGCAATGGCAATCACTTTGGGATGATACTGGCTGATGATGTTGTCGATACCCGTATTGAAGTTCTTGTTTCCGCCAAAGATGGTTGTCTCCTCGCTGAAATTGGAGGATGCGATGTCCACCGGTTCGCGGAAATGGCTGATCAGATAACGACGGATATAGGTGGCACAACCTTGCGAACCGTGCAACATCGGCAGGACGCCCTCGATTCCCTTGAACGCGATACAGGCGCCCAGGGGAGCGCATTGCTTGCAGGCATTCACCTGTCCACCCGCCCCGTCCGGCAAAGGCACATCCGCCGATTGAACCGTCCCCGTCCGCATAGGGTTACTTCAACAGCCGGTAACGGTCGTAGAACATGATGGCGGCGCCAAGCGCAAAGGGCGTGCCTTCCACTACCTCCCGCCGGAAATAATAAGCCTTGTCGCCGACACAGGTACCGGAACATACGTTCGTAAGTGTCACCAGCGAGTCGCCGACGGTTTTCAGGCTGTTTTTCTCGATACCCCGGAAGGCGTTGTCGATCACAGGCCGGAAGGTTTCGGCCGGCAGAAGACCGTCGGCAATGCCCACCGTGATGCCGTAGGCAAACATGGCCGTGCAGGAACTTTCGATGAAGTTACCGGCTTCGCCCGGATAGAGGGGCAACTGATACCAGTGTCCCGTTGCGGTATCCTGCAATCCGGCCAGCGTGTGCGCAAACTTCAGGAACATAGCTTCCAGCGTCCCCCGCTCGTTCATCGTGCGAGGCATCAGATGCAGCGTGTTGGCCAGCGTCATGACTACCCAGCCGTTGCCGCGCCCCCAGAACTGGCTGCCGCGCCGTTCGGGATTGTCAGCCCAGCCGGGCATACTGCATCCGTCGTCAAACGGTTCGCTGTCGTTGTCCCAGCCGTGATACCACAGGCCGGTGGCGGGGTCTTCCAGTTTTTCGGCGTGTGCCACAAGCTGGAAGGCCACTTCCTTCAGGTACTGCTCGTCGCCCGTCAGCCGGTACATTTCCAGCAGAAAGAGGCTAATCATGTAGACCGTGTCGTCCCACAGCTCCACCACGTTGTCTCGGTGCGAAACGCCGCCGTTCGACGCCTTGACGATTTGCCTGTATTCGTCGTAAATCCTGTGCGCTTTCCGGGTATACGCCTCTTCGCCCGTTACACGCGCCAGCAATGCCATGCCAAATCCCGAGGCCACTGCGTTGGGATGAATGCCTTCGGCCCTGTCCATGGTGACTTCCATAGCCTTGCGGAGATAGCCGAGCATGTCGTCCCGGTCGATGCCCAGCTCGTAGCGGTCGGCCACGGCGCGGAGCATCGTAGCCTGCGCCCAGTCCCAGACATACTTGTCGGCCGGCATAAATTCCCGCGTGGCATAGGCTGCCATTTGGTCACCCCATCCGCCGACCTGCGGTTGTGACGACTGTTTGCTTTTTCCCGTACACTGTACGAAAAGCAACATACTGCTGATGCAAATAACTCGTAATACGAAAACGGTCTGTTTCTTCATTTTTTTTTATTTGTTTGATTTAACTGTCTATTTTCTGCGCACAAAAGTAGGGAAAAGTAAATAAACTTTGTATGCCTGCCTGTAAGAAATCCGGACTGTTCCGATTTTTTTGCTCAGGGACAGGGCAACCGCATCAAAACTTTTCTCGCTCAAGGCAGGGTGGTTTCCATTCCGAACCTCCCCCATCCTCGCTTTTTGTGACAGCGTCCTCGCTTTTTGTGACAGCGTCCTCGCTTTTTGTGACAGCATCCTCGCTTTTTGTGACAGCGTCCTCGCTTTTTGTGACAGCGTCCTCGCTTTTTGTGACAACGTCCTCGCTTTTTGTGACGGCATCCTCGCTTTTTGTGACAAC
>JAITAY010000199.1 GCA_031283915.1 Tannerella sp. | reverse complement strand
ATGTGCTCCTCTTCCGCCTTCCTTGCCGCCTCGCGCTTTTCGTTATAATCCTTTAGCGCCCTTTCCGCCGCCGACGAGGAATCGTGAAGTGTCCACATGACCGCCGCCAGGCCGACGATTGCCGTTGTCGCAAGCACATAAGGATTGGCCAGCATCGTTTTGTTCAGCGCCTCCATCTTTGCCCGCAACACATCCGTGACGGCCTGCATCGTTGTCATGCCCGCCGTGTGTGCCAGCGCCGCCTGGTAACGCAGCTTTTCCGTTACCGTAACGGCAATAACGGCCGCTTTGTATGCCCCGTAGGTGGCGACAAGAGACAGGAGTACTTTTCCGACTTTCTCATAATTCTCCACAAGCCCCGTTGTTCCCCGGTACGCAGACGATATAACGCCTTCGGAGGCCTCGCCGATTTCGTTTATCTTCTCCTGAATGGCGCCTTCCAGTTCTGCCCGTAACCCCTTTATCCCCTCGGCCTGCTTCGCCGTCATGCCGTAGAACTTCCCGCCTTCGGCCGCAGCCGAGGCAAAGGCATCCGCCACCATCTCCGCGCTGATGGCGCCCGTTTCCATTTCCTTTTTCAGTTCGCCGATGGATTTGCCTGTCTTTTCCGCAATGACGGCGAGCGGGTTAAACCCCGCGTTAATCATCTGGAGCAAGTCCTGTCCCATCAGCCTACCCGTCGACGACATCTGGGCGAAGGCAAGTATCAGCGAACGGAATTTCTCTTCATTACCCATCGACACATCTCCGATTTGTTTGATCGTGGGAATAACCTTTTCCGCCTCAATATTGAAGGAAAGCAGCGTTTGCGCCGCATTGGAGACGCCCGAAAGCGACAGCGGACTTTCTACCGCATAGTCCTTGATGGCGGCGAGCATGGCGTCCGCCTTCCGTTTGTTGCCCAGCAGTACCTCGAATGAGGATTCGAGCGCCTGTATCTCGCCGCGCACGTTGACGATTTCATGCACGAATGACGAGAGCGCCGCAGTGCCGGCAAATCCGGCCAATAGCGTTTTTAGACGACCGCTCAGACCGTAAACGCCCCCTTCTGCCTCACGTCCGGCACGGCCGACTCCCAGAATGGAATTGACCGCCTGACGGGACTGTATCTCCAGGGCGTCGGCGTTAATCCGAAATTCGATATCTACAGGCTCGTTCATCTGTTTTGCTGTTCAAGTAATCTTACCAGTTCGTCTCCATCTACCCTTTTGGCCGATGTATGGCCATACGCATAGTGCGGGGCATCCGCCAGTTTCATCTGCAGGTTCGCCCATGACACACCCCACAGGATGTAATCGTCCGTCCATCCGGTTTCCTTTTGCAAAATCCAAAGCACTCCCCAGGGGCTATTCATTCCTCTTAACTCCCCCGCTCCATCGGACTCAGATGCTTCGTCTTCATCGTCACAAGCAATCTGATAGTATTCGTAAAAGACTGTACGCCACTCAAGCTCAACACGTGAACAAACAGTTCGTATATCTGAAAGGCGTTCAGGCAGTCGCGGTAGAAGTCGGCGCGCTCCCTGATTCGTCCGTCGGTCAGTTCCTCCCGGCTGTTGATTTCGGCCACCGCCACGCATCGCAGCATCAAGTCTGCGTACGTGGCGACGAACTGCATCAGGTTGCCCTCGCCCTCGTCGATTTTTTGCTGCGTCAGGCCGGCTTCCGCTGCCATTCCCGCTATCATTATGAGCGTTCCAAACCGGAGAGGACGAATGGTTATATCGTCCTCTCCCAGCCGGTAGCGCACGCCGCGGTCAAGAATCGTGTTCGCCGCCTGCGCCTCAATCGGATTCCTTTCCATACGCATTCATTAAGTTACCGGATCGCCCCACATAAACGCGGGTGTTCCGGACTTGGTCGGCTGAAGCTTTTCCGCCGTGACCGCTATCTGGAAGATCTTACCGGTGGTATCATACTGAATCTGCGCCGTGATTTGACAGCGCGGATAGATGAAAGGCTTACCTGTGCGAGGTTCAATGCGTAACGAACGTTCTACCGTGGGCAATATAGCCGGTTCCTGCCATTGCCCGCTGACTGTCGTGCCGCCCCACAGCCCCGTCAGTATGGTCGCATCCCAGTCGGTCAGCATCCAGGTGATTTGAAGACCGCCCGGTTCCGTCATTACGTTCAATATGGGCGTATCCTGTTCCTCGACCAGGATTTTTTGAAAGGTCGGAGCCGTCGGATTGAACGTCAGCGTATCCTTTCGTGTGTCCCCCAGCGCGGCAAACGTCGTAGCCACGCCTCCGTCGCCCGCTATCTCGCCCAGCTTAATGGCATTTATCTGTACCTGATAATTCATAACTATATAGTTTTAAAATGTTTAATTCCTTTGATTCCCAATCCCACAACCAGTAACGCCAGGCAGATGCGCCCCGTCCATATTTGAAACGACTGCCATGACGTGAGCCGGTTTACTTCCCTCATTTTCTCTTCGTTCCGTTCCGATTTAAAGGCCGTTCTTTCGGCGTTTAAATGGAATATTTCCGTCTTCAGTTCGTCCACAAGCAGAGTCAGGCTGTCGCAGTTTGCCGATGCTGTAACGCCGCCTTCGGTTCTTGTGACTGCGACAGTGGCCTGCCCATTTTTTTCCATCCATCCCGCACCGACCAGCAGGGCACGAAGGCTGTCAAACGACAGCGTCAGCGTCGCTTTCGACGACGGTAAGGTCAGCTCCTTCGTCAGGCGTTCGACCCTCACGCTTACACTGTCGATTTGCTCGCGCTCTTCTGCCGCACTGTACCCCATGGCTGTTTTCGTGCTTTTGCAACTCAATAACAACAGGACAGTTATCATACAGGCGGCATACCTGAGCTTTCGCAATGGCGCGCTCAAGGTTTTGAACCGCATCAAAAAGTCGTTCGTTTTCATTCTGCAATTTTATTAGACTGTTACTTACGCTGTTATACATTTTCTCGTACGTGTCGTGCACCTCCTTTCTTGTGCGGGTTTCCCGCAATCGGCCGGACACAAGCCAGCCCGCTACCGGGGTGATTATTCCGACAAGTACCCATTGTATCACTTCGAATATATTCTCCATCATTTTGCTTTCATTTTACTTTGAAGTGCAAACCCCGCCTCCACGTCTGTCATCACTGCCGGAAGGCCATTCTCTACACGCGACATCGCCGCAACGATCCGGATATAATCCTCGCCGCTGTGCAGCGTCAATACCCTGTCTTTGGGTACACCCGACCAACGTTCTACCATCCCGGCGTAACCGGTCGTGTCGTTCTCTACCGGCGGCGCCCAGGCGTGTATGATTTTGTCAATGGTGTTCCGTTTGTGTTTCGTCAGATATGTCCCCAGGATGACGAAGCCCGCACGATACCCGTGCGGCATATCCTTGAACTGTTTAAACCGTTTGTCCGCCGAAGGAACAACCTCGCCGGCGAACTTGTCGCCGTTCTTTATGATGTTTAGCGGATTGTTGTTGTTCAGACCTCTTGTCCCCATATCGTTATCGCTGTGGTGAATTTCGGTCTTTTTCCCCGGAATGCCCCGCACCCCCGCCGGAGCGGGGGATTGGAGCGCGGTGGAAAAAGAACCGGGTATTAAATAGTAAATAACCTTTAATCGAATGAATATTCAACCATCAATCAATTAACCTGCCGGAGTTCCCTGCACGATAGCCAAAAGTCCCTTGCCGTCGGAGCGCATTTTCGCGCCTCCGCAACGTACCAGGAACGAATAGATGTCGCCATACCACTGCGGGTCGCCTTCATTCTCGAAGGCCTTCACCTCGCCCAGCGCACGGCAGACGCTGTCCACGTGCCATGCCAGCGCACCCGCGCAGTCCGTGGCCGCGCCCGCCGCCGTCCATTCCTTGGCGGTACCCGCCGACGTATAACGCAAGGCCTGCGAACGTACCATGATGTTGAACGTATACAGTTTGCCCACAACACCGTTCTTCACGTCTATTCCTGCGTGGAAGGCCTGCGATTCGTTAGCCGTCAGGTCGGCCAGCAGTTGCGAATACATCACCGCATCCAACAGGACGTACCTGCCCTCTTGCGGGATGTTGTCACCGTTGAACTTCGTCATGGCGTCCAGAAACGCTTTTTTGGTGAGATTATGCCTGGCGCCGGTCGCCGAGGGCAGATAGGCCGTATCCTCCGTAGCGCCGACGGTCGCAATCAGCGGAGAGGCCGGCGCCCAGTAGTAAAGGAAGGCGTTGGCAACGGCCTCCTGCAAGGCCGCCTTGTCCGTCTTTAACACCGATTCGCGCTTGTTATACGACAGTTCGACCGTATCCGCATTCGGTATATAGATCGGGTCGGTGGTAAATTCGTCGAGATTGAATGTCAATTCGCTGTCTGTACGGGCGCTCGCCGTCGCCGGTTTGGACGTCCGGTTTTTTGCCACCCCGGATGGACTGCCGGCATTGGGGATATGTACCGTCTTGCCGGCATTAACGAACATGTCGGCGGAATAGGCCTTCGCCAAAAAAGTGTTGTCTGCGAACAGCCCCTCGACGATGCTGTTCATCCATAGCTCCTTCTGTATCGCCATGCCTGCTGCACCGCCGGGAATACCCCGGTTCAGCAGATTCAGTACCGCCCCACCGCCGGCCACCGCATAGGCATTAAAGCCCGTTACGGTTGCTACGGCGAGGCACACGCACACGTTGAACAGCAACGCTGTCACTCCCTTTTTAAAATAATGTCTTTTCTCCATAAATGATTGTTTTTTTGATTTTACATTTTGGGTTCGATTCCGAACCGCTCTTTGAACTTCGTCCGGTACACGTCCGGATAGCCGTCCTTCAACAGCGTCAGTTTCTCCGCCCGGTCTAATTCGTCCCATGTCTTGTTTTGCAAATCCGCCAGTCCGACGACAGTTGTACCCGCGGCAGCCTCAATCTGTTTCGACACCGACCGACGTACCGGAATGGCTTCCAGTACAGCCTTTGCGCTGTCAAAATCACTGTCGAACAGTTTCAGATACGAATCCTTTGCCTTCGCGTCGATCCGTCCGTCCCTCACTGCCGCTTCCACAAGGGTGGCGGCTTCCGTCTTCCGTGCCTGCTGACGTTCTGCATTGACCCGGTCAATGCTGTCCTTGAGCGTCACGTTCTCCGCTTTCAACCGGTCACGGTCGGCAACCAGTGTGCGGACAGCAGACAGCGCATCATTGTCCGATGCATTGTCCGCAAGTCCTAAAAGTCCAAGTAAAAATTTCATACTTTCCGAATTATTAATATAATGTTTGTCAAACAGTTTGATGATATTCGTTTTGTCGTTCAGGTCGATTACCCCGCCGGCGACGTCATAGAAGGCCAGCGCATTGTGGTTCGCGCCAATGGAGACGATCGACGCCTCGCGTACCCGCCAGCGTGTTACCGTTACACCCGTCTGACCGGGGTAGCGTAACAGGATGTCATCCGACACCTCCTCCGGTGGCCACGCGCCGATCGACGCCGCGCGCAGGAACCCGTCTTCGACCTTGCCGGCTACCTGCTTCGCACGCGCATCCCTCATGTCGAACACCGCATCGGCCAGGATCTTACCGTTTTCGACGCGGATATTGTCCCAGCGACCGATGGGGAGGTTCCAGTCGTTGTGGTCAAGCAGCATGACCGGATTCTTCCGGAACTCCGTCAAGTCCGCCCCGCTGGTCAGCATCCGGAACCCGTATGTGTTCACCGATTCGTCGTGCAATACAAATGTCTTCGCTTTCGCCATTTTTTTTGTCGTTAAAAAACGCTGTAAAAGTCACGTGAACCGGCGCGTTTTCCAAAAATCAGTGCCACCGTGACACTGATCTGTGCCACGGTGACACTGATTTTTCATTTTTTTGCCCCCGGCAGGGTAGTTTTGCGGAAAACTTTTCGTATATGCCGGAATCAAAAAAAACAAGAGGACAGAAAAAGGAATGGGCAAAATTGCTCTATACACGTGAAAACTGCCTTCAAAGGGAAATAGCAGAGAAAACGGGCATGTCGGCCGTGACCATTAACAAGTGGATAAAGGAGGGCGGCTGGCAAAAGCTGAAGCATTCGCTACTGATTACGCGCGAAACACAGTTGAGCCGTCTGTACATGCAACTCGACGAATTGAACACGGCCATCCTGTCGCGCGAGGAGGGAAAACGGTTTGCCGACACCAAAGAGGCCGACACGATCAGCAAGCTGACCAATGCCATCAAGACGCTCGAAAACGACGCAAGTATCGCGGACGTGGTCGAGGTAGGGAAAAGACTGCTGAACTGGTTACGCCCCGTGAGTCCGGAAAAGGCCGTGGAAGTGGCGCGCATAGTGGATGACTTCATCAAATCCTTGCTCACATGAAAGCAGTCAAAACAACCGATAGACAGGCCAAAGCCGACTGGGAGGTATTCTATAACAACCTCATCGCGTCCGCCGGCGCCGACAGGAATGAAACCGAAACGGGACGCAAAGAGAGGATCGCCCGCCTGGAATCCGATTTCGAGGAATGGAAAAAGTACTATTTCCCCAAATACTGTTATGCGCCTGCCGCGCCGTTCCATATCAAAGCGTCCCGCCGTATCCTCAATAACCCGGAGTGGTACGAAAGCCGCGTATGGGCGCGCGAACTGGCCAAGGATGCCCTTTGTATGATGGAAACGCTGTATCAGACGCTTACGGGCAGCAAGAAAAACATCCTGCTTATCTCCAATAGCTTCGACAAGGCCGTCGAACTCATTACGCCCTACCGGATTGTGCTCGAAAAAAACGAGCGCATCATCGCCGATTACGGCGCCCGGCAGATGCCGGGAAACTGGACGGCCGGCGACTTTACCACCACGCAGGGGGTGTCCTTTCTGGCCGTGGGCGCCGGACAGTCGCCACGCGGTTCACGCAAGGAAGAAGTCCGCCCCGACAAGGTCATCATTTCCGATATCGACACCGACGAAGATGTACGCAACGAGGAAATTATCGACAAGCGCTGGAAATGGTTCGAAAAGGCCGTTTTCCCAACGCGCTCCGTCTCGAAAGACTTTCAGGTCATCTGGCTCGGAAACCTGATCGCCCAGGACTGCTGTGTCAAACGGGCAATGGAAAAGGCCGACAAAGTTGACATTGTCAATCTGGAAGACGGGGCCGGGAACAGTACTTGGCCGGAAAAGAACACCGTCGAACATATACAGCGGATTAAAGACAAAATCAGTACGGCTGCATATCAGGCGGAATATGTGAACAATCCCCTGTCGGAAGGGAAAGTATTTAAGGAAATAACCTGGGGCAAGGCGCCGGCGCTCTCGAAGTTCAAGTTCCTGGTCCATTACGGAGACCCGGCGCCCAGCAACCGTACCAATCAAAAGAACAGTCTCAAAGCGCAGTATCTGGTCGGTTTTTTCGACGGGAAATACTACGTCCTGACCGGCTTCATGGCGCACATGACCAATGCGCAGTTCGTCGACTGCTACTATGCCATACGCGACTACGTCGCCGGTAAATCGGTCGTATACAATTATATCGAGAATAACTCGTTGCAAGATCCCTTCTACGAACAGGTCTTCCTCCCACTCTTTGACAAAGCCTCAAAGGAGAAAGGAATCATCGGTATTATCCCGGACGGGAGGAAAAAGACCGACAAGTATTCACGCATTGAGGGACGCCTGGAGCCGCTTGTCCGGCTGGGCAAACTGATATTCAACGAAGTGGAAAGGAACAACCCGCACATGAATGCGCTCGAAGACCAGTTTATCCTCTTTTGTCCGCAGATGAAAGACCCCGCCGGAGCGGACGCCATCGAAGGCGCCGTGTGGAAAATTGACGAGAAGATAAACGAACTCAAGCCCGACGCTTTCCATTTCGGCGAACGGAGACCCCACAACAAACGATTTTAATATATCAACTATGAACCGTATAAAAACTTATTTTATTCAACTTTACATCCGCTTTTGCGGACGTCCCGGCGCACTGCGCCGCGCAATCCGCAAGGCAAAACGGCTGCACCGTCAGACCGGACGCCGCTATCGCGTATTCTTTTTCGGCTACCGTTATCGCATCTGGAACCGTACGCAAATACGCGGTCGGGTCAGGGCCGGACTTTTCAAGCATAACCTCAAGGCAGGAAAGGATTTCGACGCCGTCTGCTTTTTCGACACGAATGACATTGAACCGCAATTTTTAATCAAGTAGCCATGTTTATATCGACAGACGAACTCAAGACCCACCTGTATGGCGAGAGCATACAGGCTATCGGCGGTGGCGACGGCACCATCCTCACTGCCGCCATCGACGGCGCCATACAGGAGGCGAAGGGCTATCTGGCCGCATACGACCGGAATGCCGTCTTCAGCACCACCGGAGCCGACCGCAACGCCTTGCTGCTGATTTTCGTAAAAGACATTGCCGTCTGGCATTACATCAACCTCTGCAATGCCGGCGTCGAACTGCGTCTCAGGCAGGACAGGTACGAACGTGCCGTCGCCTGGCTCCGGGCTGTCCAGAAAGGCGAAGTAACGCCCGACCTGCCCGTTGCCGCCGACGACGAGGGAGTGAACCCTTCCGGTGCCATCATGTTCGGCAGCAACGCCAAACGCGAACAGCGCTATTAACCGCTAACCACTATTCTTATGGCAGTAACAGTAAAAAAAGCGCCCGCAAAGGGAAAGACAATACTAAACCAGGTCATCATCAAAGCCCCGCAACGCAAAGTCTATGACGTGGGAACATGGCGGAGCGCCATCCGGAGCGCCGACACCGGACGTCCGCGCGAACTCTTTGACCTCTTCGACGACCTCCTGCTCGACGGCTACCTCTGGGATGCTTACAACAAACGTCTGATGGCCGTCACCAACTCCGAACTGATTTTTCGCAACGAAAAGGGCGAACAGGTACCGGAGATGGCTGACCTGATGGACACCGAGGCCTTCGAGGATTTGCTTACCGGCATCATGAAAAGCCGCTTCTGGGGACGTTCCGGCGTCGAACTTGACTTCGCCGATGGGCTTGTGGTCAATGAATTGCCGGTAAAGCACATCAATCTGGAAAAGAAAATCATCCTGCTCAACGAGACCGATGACACCGGCATATCCTTCGAAAAGGACAACCATTTGATTGTTCTCGGTAAAAGGCATGATTACGGCGTGTTCATACGCACTGCGCCGATGGTCATCTGGAAACGCGGCGGGTTCGGCGACTATGCCCAGTGGCTGGAGATATTCGGTATGCCACAACGCATCGGCAAGTACAACAGCTATGACCCGGAGAGCCGCCGGCTGCTGGAAGAAGCTCTCAAAAACGCCGGCTCCGCTCCGTATGCCGTCGTACCCAAGGAGACCGATATCGAAACCGTTACCAATACCGGTAACGGCTTCAGCGGCGTCGCATACGACCGCTTCCGGCAGTCCTGCAACGAAGAAATCCTTATCACCACCCTCGGCCAGACGCTCACCACCGTGCAGGGCGACAAGGGCGCAAGGGCGCTGGGTGAAGTACACAAACGGGTAGAAGAAGGCATCAATATGTCCGACATGCGCTATACCCAGCGCGTGCTCAATTCGCGCATCCGGCCTTTCCTCGAATCCCGCGGCCTGCCTGCCGGCGGAGGCAGGTTCGTCTTTCCCAAGGCCGCCGAACCGCTCAGCGTCACAGACATGGTACAACTCTCCGCCATCATGCCCGTGCCCGTTTCTTTCCTGCACGAAAAGTACAGCATTCCCGTCCCCAAGGACGGCGAACAACTGGCCGGCGCCCGCAAGCCCGAACCCGAAACGCCGACCGCTCCCGATCCTGAACCCGATCCTGAACCCGAACCCTCCAAGAGTCCCCAAAGTCCCGGAAAGCTAAAAAACTCCGATACCCGCCCCTGGTACGATTTTTTCGTCCACGCCCCGGCAGCAGTGACCGGGGCGGTTCGGAACTTCGCGAAGAGATTAACCGGCAGTATCACACTTGCTGACGGAGACGTCGCCGTCGACATCGACGTGGCCTCGCTGCTGGCCAAAGCCTTAAAGGAACTTTACGCGAAGGCCGGCGAAGGCCGCGCGCCCGTCGTGGAAAAGCATCTGTTCGACATCACCAACACCGCGCTGCAGGAGGGCATCGACAAAACATTTTCCCGCGCAGGCTTGGAGTTCGGCAAAAAGAATCCGGACTTCATCGAGCAGTTCAAATACAACGCGGCCGTCTTTTCGGCCTTCAAGAACCACAAACAGACCAGGGAGATGGTCGACCTCCTGCACGACGAGAAGGGCAACCTGCGCTCATTTGCAGACTTCCGCAAACGCGCTGCCGGCGTCTCGAAAGACTACAATCAAAACTGGCTGCGTACCGAATACAACACCGCTGTACGCTCCGCACGGTCGGCCGTCAACTGGAAGCAGTTCCAGATGACCAAAGACGCATACCCCCATCTCGAATACGTCAAGTCCTCCGCGAAGGAGAAGCGCCAGACACATCTCCAATGGGTCGGTACCGTCCTGCCCATAGACCATCCCTGGTGGAATACCCACATGCCCCCGTCGGATTGGAATTGTAATTGTTCCGTTAAGCGAACCGACAAACCCGCTACCCTCGTCCCGGAGGCCGGCGAGAGCAATCCCCTTTTCAGTAACAATCCCGGCAAAACGGCCGAGTTCGTAAAACTCAAGGAACATCCCTACATAAAGGAAGAATGCCCTTACGTCGGTAACTGTGACCGGCAGAATATTCATCTGGCCGACCGGCCTTATAAACCGGCCTGCCAAATATGCCTGTTTGCCAAACAGCGCCATGTGAATCAAAAGCGGATTGGGGATAACAGAAAAGAGTTCGAGCGACTGAAAGATGAACCCGATTACACGGACGTAAAGTTCGACCCCAAAACCGGAGGACTGTACGCAGAACACACACAACATAACTTTGACCCAAACAGGGGCAAATACGAAAGGGAAGCGGCCAAAGTACTATATAACTATGGCAGAAAAATAATCTTTGCCTCCGAACGTGCGCCGCGGGGAATAAAGACCCCGGACGGCACGTTGGACGATATCCCCTTTGATATTAAAAGTATTGAAGGTACGGGGGAAAACAACATCAAGCACAAATTCAATGATGCGCACAGGCAAGGAGTTGAAACCGTCGTCCTGTACTTTACGGACAAAAAATATTTTTCCGAAGATCGCATTTTGAAAGGATACAAAAAATACCTTGGCGCAGTCAAAAACGATACGATTAAGAACATTTTATATATAGTCGATGGAAAACTGCACCGGTTTCTATAAAAAAAAGCCGGCATAAATGTCGGCTTATCGGCACGGGACGGGTACGCACTGAAGCGTAAGTCCCCTCCCGTGCTGCAAAATTACAAATATATTCCGATTAAACACCCTTTAAACGAGAAAAAAATGACACCTGAAGAATTAAGACAGCGATTAGAATCGAAACTCGGCGAAATACGGCATTACGCCGGCGAAGTACTCCCGCAAGTCATCGCCGCAGACGCCGTCGACAGCTTCAAAGAAAACTTTGAAACGGAAAGTTTCGACGGCAAAGCTTGGCCGGACGTCAAACGACGCGACCCCAATTCCCCGTGGTACGGCTTTGAATACGGCAACACCGGAACCTACACCCCGCCGCACACCGGAATCGGCAGACCCCAATCCCGACAGCGTAAAAACTTCAACCCGGAACGAACAACCGCAAAGATACTGCATGGGCAGAATGAGGAACTCAAGAACGCCATCCAGGCGCGTATCGAACCCGGACACGTCGTCATCTCCAACGAAAAGCCCTACGCCGAAGTCCACAATTACGGCGGAAAGGCGAAAGTGTTCGGAAAACATCCATTCTCCATGCCGCAACGACAATTCATGGGCGTTACCGACAAGTTGACAGATCGCATTTACGACAAAATAAAGCGTGACATTAAGCGCATCCTAAATTCATAGTATTAAAATCATTCAAAATCAAAGTCATGAAAGTAATATACATAGCCCTAATGGAGCAGTTAAAAACGGCAGTCCCGGAACTCAGGTGGGTAGACCTCGACGAAGGACAGATTGACGGCGGCGACGAACGTCCGGCCATCGCCTTTCCCGCCGTGCTGACAGGCATCGCACTGACGAGGTGCGAAACCTTATATGACTGTGTCCAGCATTGCGTAGCCGCCGTGACCGTGCGCATCGTACAGAATCCCTTCGTTTCGCGCACCGCCGCTACCGTTACCGATGATGTACGCACCGCCTCGCTGGAGCGTTACGCCCTGGTCGAACGCATACACGCCGCCCTGCAGAACTTCTCCACGGAGGAGTTCAATCCGCTCTCACGCCTTCGACAGGCCAAGGAAACAAGACGAGACGGGCTGTTCGTGTACAGAATTGAATATCAGACAGAGTTTCGGGATGATACGGAAGGCTGATGCTCCATTTGAGCGAGGTCGCGCCGATAGGGGATCGCAAGATAACGGTAAAAAGTCCGGCGGGAAATAAAGAACCGGTCGCGGATATACAAGCGGTATATATTTTCGACAAACACCCCGCGACGGTGGTGTTCAATGAATATCTCGTTTACCTGCTTCACCCGAAGCAAGAAGTTGCGCCTTTTTATTAACCGTCTGTATGTCATTCCCGAAAATTGAATTACCTTTGTGTCCGGTAATTCTTTCGGTGACGCGCAAAATTATCCAAAAAAGCGGTAACATTTTGTATGTTTACCGCTTTTTCTTTCGTACCTATCATCCCTTTTGGCAAAAAAACCGT